>DAMAVY010000171.1:0-5115 GCA_032077725.1 Clostridium sp.
TGGCTTGCGCAATAGGAGGTTATTTACTTGGAATAAATCCTTTTGATCAAGAAGGGGTTGAAGCCTACAAGAAAAATATGTTTGCACTTCTTGGAAAGCCAGGATATGAGGAACTTCAGAAAAATCTTATAAAAAAGTTAGGTGAATAATTTATGACAATCATAGTAGATGGCGATGGTTGCGCAGGGAGAGGCATCATTGAAGATGTAGCTAAAAAGTATAATGTGCCACTAAAAATATTTTGTGATATACATCATGTAATAAATTTAGATTACGGCGAAGTTATTGTCATGGATAGTGGCTTTCAGGCAGTAGATATGAGGGTAGCCAATGAAGCTAAAGTGGGTGATATCGTAGTTACTCAAGATTATGGAGTAGCTGCTATGGTCCTTGGCAAGAGATCTTATGCCATAAGTCCAAGAGGTAATATATTTTCAGATAAAAATATCGATAAATTATTATTTGAAAGACATTTAAGTGCAAAGGTAAGACGTGGTGGTGGAAAAACTGGTAAACATAAAAAACGAAGTGAAGAAGATAATATAAATCTAAGAGAAAATCTAATAAAGCTTGTAGAAAAAAGCTTAAAGGAAAGCTCGTCAGTTTCAATATAAAACTACCTAAAATGAAATATAACCTAGAATTAAGAGAACACTTGTAGAAATTTAACCTATAGGTGTTTTTTTATCATAGAATTTGTCTAATAAATTATTTAATATATTCAGGAATATATTGTTACATAATATGTAAACGTAGTATAATATAGTTACAAGAGCAATAGAATGCTTCAAAATGCTATTTGTATAATTTAAGGTGTATATATATATTCTAGGAGGAATAACCATGAATGAAATGATTATTGGTACAAGCTTGCCAAGTCCCCAAGAGAAGGGAACTGAAATAAAGATATATATAGAGAATAAAATGTCAGAAAGTTTGATGTATAAGTTTATTGTAAATTGTGATGGAGAATGGGAAACCATTAGAGATTTTCATGAGGACAATTTTGCTTTTTGGACACCTAAAGAAGATGGCAAATATATGATAATGGTTTTATCTAAAAAGAAAGATAGCAACAGGTCTAATGATTTTACTTCTAGGATGGATTTTATAATAGGAACCTTAGGAGAGAAACTTATAAAAGAGGTCATAGTTAGTAGTGATGAAATAAGGCTTGGTGAGAAAATAGAGATTAATGTTTTAACAAATAGATTACCTATTATGTGTAAGTATTGGATAAAGGAAGATTTTAAATGGAATCTTATAAGAGATTATTCCCTTGATACCACTCTATCATTTGCTCCAGGTCATGAAGGGGATATTGAGATACTAGTAGAGTGCAAAGACGAAGCCTCAGATAATCAATTCGATGACTTTGCAGATGTGAAATTTAAAGTATTGCCGATGGCTCAAATGAGAATTAATAATGTTCAATGCTTAACTGAAGATTTAATTTTAGGTAAGGAATTAACTTTTGAAGTTGATGCTACTTTTGACGATACAAGAGTCGTGCTTTACAAGTTTGTAAAAATTGATGAATATGGAAACATGCATGTAATTCAGGATTTTTCAAGTAAGAGATTAGTGAACTTTGTTGAATTAATACCGGGTAAGTTCAAACTATTATGTATGATAAAGGACATGTATTCTCATAAAAAATATGATGATAGAGCCATATTAAACTATAGTGTTGAAAAGTATAAACCAATAAAGATACTGAGCTTTACATCTGATTTAAGCTCTCCTCAATTAGAGAAAACTCCTATAGAGTTTAAATCTATATGTTCTGGTGGAAATAATTTGCTTTATAAGTTTGTTATAGATGGAAACTGTAATAACAGTTCAAATTTTACTACTAATAACAGCTATAAGTGGATTCCTGAAAAGAGTGGGATTTATAGGGTTGAAGTACTTATTAAGGATAGCAGTTTTAAAGAGGATTACGAAGAAAAGGCAATTATGGATTTCGTAATAGATGAGGACTGCGCACAAAATGTTTATATAAAAGAGATTAAATTAAATAAAGAGAAGCAGACTTTAGTGAATGAAACAGTGAAGGTAAACGTAGAAGCTACCGGTGCAAGAAATTTACTCTATGAATTTATTGTAAAAAAAGAAGGAAAACCTGTAGAATTTATCGAATATAATGAAGAGTGCTATTTTGAGTTCACTCCTACTATAGTAGGAAAATTTGAAATAGAAGTTAAGGTTAAGCAATCAAAATCTAAGAGAGACTATGATGTTCATTCAGTAATTTACATTGATTGTAAAGAATTTATACCTGCTAAAATAGAGTATATCCTTACTGAAAAGAAGTATATGCATGTTTTAGGAGACGAAATTGACATAGAAGTTATAACTGAAAATACAAGAGATACTTTAGTGAAGTATAGAGTGGAAATAAATGGCCGTGAAGTAGAGACAACGGAGTTTGGTAACGAGAAAAAGTTTAGACTTGTACCAAAATGCGCAGGAATGTATAAAGTGAAAATATATTGCAAAAATGCATTTAGTACAAAGGAATATGACTGTAAGAGAGAAATGGTGTTAGATGTGCTGCAGGGAGCACCTGTGACAAATTGCAAAATTACCTTGGATAAAGAGACGGTAAAGTGCAATGAAAGCGTTAATTTCAACGTGGAATGTGAAGGCGGAAGAGATAATCTATATGAATTTTATTTGATGGAACGAGGAGAATGGAAGGTAATACAAAAGTATAGTAAGAAAAATTATTATAGCTTTATGCCTTTCTATAAAGGCTTTTATAAAATATTGGCACTGTGTAAAAGCTGTTACTCTAAGGATTCCTATGAAGATTACTCAATATATGAAATTAATTGTAAAGAATGATAAATATAATAAACAAAGGAGATAATGAAAATGAGTTACGATGTAAGCAGTATTTATAGTGGACTAATGAGCGGTTTAGGTGGAGGTACATCAAACACTTCATCATATACCAGTAGCTTAACAAGCAAAACTCAAAATACTGAACAGCTAAAGATCCTTAGTGAGGCTTTAGGAGGTAGTTCGACTTCAGGAACTAGTAATGATTTATTAACAGGAATGATGATTGGAATGTTGTCTGGAGGAAGTAATAGTTCAAGCATTTTAGGTAGTGATGGTACTTCAAGTACATCAGGCAATTCAAGTTCTAATGGATTTACTATGATTATGTCATCCTTACTTAATGCTCTTAGTGAAAAAGAGAGACAAATGAGCCATGGAATAGATCAAAATAGTCAAAATGCAAGTTCAAATGGAATAAGTGAAATAAGTGATGTTGTAATGAGAGCACTAGGAGGAACTTCCTCCACAGAAAAATCAGCATCAATAAGTACTAGTGGTTCTAATCTTGAAAGAATTGAAAAAGCCATCACAAGTGCTTCTAAAAAATATGGAGTAAGCTCAGATTTGATAAGGGCTATAATTAAAACTGAATCAAATTATGATCCTAATGCAGTTTCCTCCGCTGGAGCTAAGGGACTTATGCAGCTAATGCCAGGAAATTTAGCTAGCTATGGAGTAACTGATCCTTTTAATATTGAACAAAATATTGATGCAGGAACAAGACATATAAAAGGCAATCTTACTAAGTATGGCAACAATACAAATATGGCACTAGTGGCATATAACTTTGGATCAGGTAATATGGCATCTAGAGGTATAACAAGTTCTAATGATTTTTATAAATTGCCTACTGAAACGAAAAACTATCTTAAAAAAATTAATAATTTATTGTAAACACTTATCGACCCCCTGTGATAAAATTTACAGGGGGTTTAATTTATCCTTTAAATCGTTTAAAATAAAGTGAGTCATTTAACAAGTAATAGGACATTATATAGGTAAGTATAAAAATTCATTTTTGTTTTAAAAAACTTACCATAAAATATAAAATAATAATTAAGTGAGGTAAATAATGGAACGTTTAGATAAAATATTAGGTAATATGGGTTATGGAAGTCGTAAAGAAGTGAAGGCTAGCTGTAGAAAAGGGGAAGTTATGGTTGACGGCGAGATTATAAAGGACAGTGCAACTAAAATAGAGCCTAGTACTTCCGTAATTGAAGTGAAGGGAGAGAGAGTTGTCTATAGAGAATTTGTATATTTACTTTTAAATAAACCAGCAGGGGTAGTAAGTGCAACTTTTGACAATCACGATGAAACAGTCATAGATTTATTAGATCCAGAATATAAAGCTTTTGATCTATTCCCAGTGGGAAGGCTAGATAAGGACACTGTAGGATTTCTATTTTTAACTAATGATGGAGATTTAAATCACAAATTAATATCACCTAAAAACCATGTAAATAAGGTATATTATGCAGAGATAAATAAACCAGTAGATAATAGAGATGTAGAAAGATTTAATAAAGGTATAGAAATTGATGATGGATATAAGTGTATGCCTGGAGAATTAGAAATAATTAAATCTACAGAAGATGGTTCTGAAGTTTTAGTTACTATACAAGAAGGAAAATTTCATCAAGTAAAGAGAATGTTTGAAGCTTTGGATAAATCTGTAGTATATTTGAAACGTATTAAATTTGGACCAATGGAATTAGATGAAACCTTAGAAGAGGGTGAATATAGGGAACTTACAGAGGAAGAACTAGATATATTAAAGAATTTATAAGTGTATAAATATAAGTAATTTTAATAATACATGCACATATTTATAATACATATAATAAATCGGAATATGTACACAAAATTGAAATAATTGAAAAAATATGACACAACATGTAGAAAAAAATAAAAATTAACAATTTATTAAGAAATTTTTATCATAATTTAACTTGAAAATTAAAATAAAGTTGTATATAATTAAATATGTAATAGAATAAATAACCCCTTTTTATTTATTTATTTATGCGTGTAACCTAACCCCAAGGGTTACACAAATACTTTATGTCGAGTTGATTGTATATTAATGCAAGGAAAAAATCCATTGGTTAGCCAATGGATTTTTTCTATATACCATATAAAATATGAAAAATAATTTATAAATTTTAACAGATATTCCCACCTATAGTTTTTAAGTCTTGTGTATTTTCCACAGCTGCTTTAATACATAATTCTAACCCTTTTACAATTGCTTCAAGAGACATA
>DAMAVY010000171.1:5125-6841 GCA_032077725.1 Clostridium sp.
ACTACCTGGGATGGGATATATGGAACATGAATAAATCCACCTTTTAAATTAGAATATTTCTTATCTATCATATATAATATCCCATACATGACATGATTACATACAAAGGTTCCTGCAGTAGTAGAAACGGAACTTGGAATTCCACCTTCTTGCATTTCTTTAACCATTGCTTTTATAGGGAGACTTGAAAAGTAAGCATTTTCTCCATCCTCGAATATTTTAGCATCTATTGGTTGATTTCCTCTATTATCTTGAATTCTTGCATCATCCATATTAATTGCAACTCTTTCTGGGGTTATTCCAAATCTTCCACCAGCTTGCCCAATGGATATAACTAAATTTGGATTATGCAAAATTATGCTTTCTTCTATTTTTTTTAATGATTCACCAAAAACTGTTGGAATCTCAAGTTTAATTATATCCGCTCCAGAAATATTATCAGGTAACTTTCTAACAGCTTCTAAAGCTGGGTTTATACTTTCTCCACCAAAAGGATCAAATCCTGTAATTAAGATCTTCATACTTATAATCCTCCTTTAAATATCCTTAGTGTATATATCGAAATAAGAAACTCAAACTTTATTAAAGTTAAGAAAATTCATAGAATTTACATATTGTAGTAGCTTTTGGGAGTATAGTACATAATGTGTGCATGGATTCAAGTTTTTCCTTGAAAAGCTACATAAAAGTATGTCAAAAAGGTATAATATAACTAATAGAGTTGATTTTATGTAATTGACCACCATTTTTATAAGTTGAATATGGTGTATGTGAGAGGACGTGAAGTATGAATATAAAAGAAACAATAATAGGCTTTATGAAAGAACAAGCTTATAAACCAATGAGTTTAAAAGAATTGTCAAAAATATTTGGGATTAATAAAAAACAATCTAAGGAATTTTCAGAATTATTAAACCAAATGGAGAAAGATGGAGCCATAATTAAAAATAGAGCGGAGTTATATGGAGTCCCAGAAAGAATGGGGATACTTAAGGGAGTTTTTGCAGCAAATCAAAAGGGATTCGGCTTCGTAATTGTAGAGGAAGATAGGCCTGACATATTTATCCCAGCTAGTAATGTTAACAGTGCTATGAATAATGATGTGGTTCTAGTTAAAATACTAAGAGATGAGAATAATGGTAAAAAATGCGAAGGCGAAATCACTCGTATAGTTGAGAGAAAGAATACGAAGCTTGTAGGGACATATGAAGATAATAAGAGCTTTGGCTTTGTTGTTCCAGATGATAAAAAAATATCACAAGACGTTTTTGTTTCAAAGGGAAATAAAAATGGAGCTAAGAGTGGTCAAATTGTAGTGGTAGAAATAACTAATTGGCCAGAAAAAAGAAGAAATCCAGAAGGTAAAGTCATTGAAATTTTGGGTGAAAAAGGTGATAAGGGAATAGATATTTTAACTATCATTAGAAAACATAACCTTCCAGAAGAGTTTCCTCTTGATGTGGAGGAATTTGCAGAAAGAATAGAAGATGAAATTCCACAGAGTGAAATTGATAGAAGAAGAGACCTTAGGGAAATAACTATGGTTACTATAGATGGAGAAGATGCAAAGGATCTAGATGATGCAGTTTCTGTGGAAATTCTAAAAAATGGAAACTACAGACTAGGAGTTCATATTGCAGATGTTTCTCACTATGTAAGAGAAAATAATTCTTTAGATAAAGAAGCCTTTAAAAGAGGTACCTCTGTGTATTTAAT
>DAMAVY010000172.1:0-6837 GCA_032077725.1 Clostridium sp.
GCAACTTTATTTTTAGTTATTTTAACTCTAGTTCTATTTCCTAAGAAGCTATCTCCTTGTTTAATAGTATCTATTTTTCTTACATCCATTCTTACAGAGGAATAGAATTTAAGAGCTCTTCCACCTGGAGTAGTTTCTGGATTTCCAAACATAATTCCAACTTTTTCTCTTAATTGGTTTATAAAGATTACACAACACTTTGATTTATTTATAGCACCAGTAAGTTTTCTTAGTGCTTGTGACATAAGTCTTGCTTGAAGACCTACATGTGCATCTCCCATTTCTCCTTCTATTTCTGCTTTTGGAACTAATGCTGCAACTGAGTCTACAACTATTACATCAACAGCTCCTGATCTTACTAGGGCTTCAGTTATTTCAAGTCCTTGTTCTCCTGTATCTGGTTGAGATACAATCAAATTGTCTATATCTACACCTAAAGCTTTTGCATAAACTGGGTCAAGGGCATTTTCTGCATCTATATATGCAGCACAACCACCTTGTTTCTGCGCCTGTGCAACAACATGTAAGGCTAAAGTAGATTTACCTGATGATTCTGGTCCAAAGATTTCAACGATTCTTCCTCTTGGCACTCCACCTATTCCAAGTCCAATGTCTAGCCCTAAACATCCTGTAGAAATACATTCAATGTTCATTGTGCTATTTTCTCCCAATTTCATAATTGAACCTTTACCAAATTGCTTTTCTATTTGTCCCAAAGCCGCTTCTAATGCTTTTAATTTATCATTATCCATAATTCCCCTAAAGGGTTCACATCCTTCCGTTCCGAACAGTAGTTCTTATACCATAATTATATAGTATATAAATTAATAGGTCAAGTATTATAGCAAGAAGTTCCTTAAAATTTATTTTTAGGAACTTCTTACTATTTTTGACACATTTTATTTCTTTTAAACACTATTCGTTAGTATTTATAATATCCTTACCTTTTATAAAGTAATCAACTCCGGATATTATTGTAGCTATAGTAGCCACGTATATAGTTACGTCTGTAACCATAATAAGCCATGTAGGGTTATATATTAGTGTCAACAAGCCCAAAATTGTAGCTATCATTTGTATTACAGTTTTTAGTTTTCCCCACTTACTTGCCGCAATTACAACACCTTGTGAAGCAGCCAATGTTCTTAGCCCTGATACTGCAAATTCTCTAGAAATAATAATTACAACTACCCACGCTGCCATTACTCCTTTTTCTACTAAAAATATTAAAGCACATGTTACTAAAAGTTTATCTGCCAAAGGATCCATGAACTTTCCAAAATTAGTTATCTGATTCTTACTTCTTGCTATATGTCCATCTAATTTGTCTGTTATTGAAGCTATTATAAATATTATTAAAGCAATAATATTTCCTGTAGTTGTATTTAACATTGCACAAATTAAAAATACTGGAACTAATATTATTCTTAGCACTGTAAGTTTATTTGCAAGATTCATTCTTACCATCTCCTATTCTTGAATTTTCTTCATTGTATAGTAATTTTCTTCCACAGAACTTATATCTTCTTACAAAACAACCTAAATCTTATTAAAAAGCTTACAATATTATTATTTAAAATAATAGTTATCAATATTATTATGTAAGACAAAAGTTAAAATGTAATATTTATTATATAATTTTATTGTCTATAAATATTATACAATAAAATCATATAATATTTTAGATTATGAATATTAATTTTATTTTAATACGTTGCACTTAACGAGTATTTTATACTATTATGTATTAAATCAGTGTTGAGATAGACTTTATTATTGATTTTCAACACTTAACTGAAATAGATTTATATCCTAATATACATAACCTACTATATACTTTATATAAAGTATATATATTTTTCTATTATACGCTTTTTCCTATAACTTCACCTATTAAATCATATTCTAGAGCATCTGTTATTTTAACTACAACAAAGCTACCTATAGTTACATTATCGGATTTTACATAAATGTCACCATCAATTTCAGGTGCCATTTCATAGCTTCTTCCATAGTAAGTACCATTTTCTTTATTCTCCATTAATACATCATAAGTTTTTCCTATTTTATTTTTGTTTATTTCTTCGGAAATGCTTTGTTGTGCCATCATTATCGCATCGCGTCTTTGCTCTTTAACTACCTCATCAATTTGACACTCCATCTCTGCAGCAACGGTTCCCTCCTCTTGAGAGTATGTGAATACACCTAACTTATCAAACTTTGTTTCTTTTACAAAATTCAAAAGTTCAATGAAATTTTCTTCTGTTTCACCAGGGAATCCAACAATTAAAGTGGTTCTTATTATCATATCAGGAACTGCAGTTCTAAGCTTATGAATATTGTTTGTGATTATTTTTTTTCTGCCTTTTCTTCTCATAGCCTTTAATACATCATCACTTATATGCTGAATCGGAATGTCTATATACTTACATACCTTATCATTCAAAGCTATTTCATTTATAATTTCATCGGTTAATTCTTCAGCATAGCAATATAAAATTCTAATCCACTTTATACTTTTAATTTTTCCTAGTTCTCTTAGTAATATATGTAACCTCTTCTCGCCATATAAGTCCACGCCGTAATTTGTAGTATCTTGAGCTACTATGATTAATTCCTTATATCCATTTATAGCTAATTCTTTAGCTTCTTTAAGGATATCTTCCATATCCCTACTTCTATATTTACCTCTTATTTTAGGTATAGCACAATAAGCACAGGCATTATTACAGCCTTCTGATATCCTTAAATAAGCAGTAGTTCCTCCTGTTGTAACTTCCCTTTTGCCAATGTTTATATTAGTATCACTATAATTTGTAATACAACTTTTCTCCCCTGTTTCTAAGGATTTTTCAATACACTGATGTAATTTATCATAATCATTTACACCTAGAATTATGTCCAGCTCTGGGATAAGTTCTAAAAGTTCACTACCATATCTCTGTGTTAGGCACCCAGTGGCCACCAAAACCTTACATTTATACTTTTTATACTTTGACATTTCAAGTATGGTATCTATAGATTCTTGCTTTGACGACTCTATAAATCCACATGTATTTATTAAAAGTATATCTGCTTGTTTTTCATCTGTTACCACTTCATATCTACTTTTTAAACTATCTACTATTATCTCTGAATCAATTCTATTTTTATCACAACCTAAATTTATTACACCAAACTTTAATTTCTCCACACTTATCCTCCTATGTTATCTTTACTATGATTAAATTTGCACTTACTCTTTTGAGTCACATTAATTAAATACACAAGCTATACTGGGATAGTGTCTCTACTTTTACGCGAAGTAGTATACTATCTATTCATATCATCTCTCCCAAATACCTGCCTTGGTTTACTTCCATTACGACCAGATATAATTCCTTCTGCTTCCATTTCATCTATAATTCTAGCCGCTCTATTATAACCTATTTTTAGTCTTCTCTGCAACAATGATGTTGAAGCTTGGCCTGTCTCAAGTACAATTTTAATTGCCTCGTCAATAAGCTCATCCATATCATCTTCACCTTTTGTTTTTGATACACTATTTTCAATTTGGTCTATAATTTCCTTTTTATATTCTAATTCTTTAACTCCATTTCGAATAAATTGAACTACACTTTCTACTTCTTCTTCTGTTACAAATGCTCCTTGAATTCTTAGTGGTTTAGATTCACCTACAGGATAGTATAACATATCACCTTTTCCTAATAGTTTTTCAGCACCTGATGAATCCAAAATAGTTCTTGAATCTATTTGGCTGGAAACCGCAAAAGATATCCTTGATGGTATGTTTGCCTTAATTAATCCTGTAATTACATCTACTGATGGTCTTTGAGTTGCTATAACTAAGTGCATCCCTGCTGCTCTAGCCATTTGGGCAAGTCTACAAATATACTCCTCAACTTCATTTGGACATACCATCATTAAGTCTGCAAGCTCATCTATTATAATTACTATCCATGGTAATTTTTCTTCTATTATCCCCTTATCTGCAAAATCATTATATCCTTCGATATTTCTTACATTATTATCTGCAAAGAGCTTATATCTTCTCGTCATTTCATTAACTGCCCAATTCAAAGCCCCTGCTGCTTTTTTAGAATCTGTTACTACAGGGATTAACAAATGAGGAATACCATTATAAATTTTAAGCTCTACTACTTTAGGGTCTATTAAAAGCAGCTTAACTTCTTGTGGTGTGTATTTGTACAATAAACTTATTAAAATAGTATTTATACACACACTTTTACCTGAGCCAGTAGCTCCTGCAATAAGAAGGTGAGGCATTTTTGTTAAATCTCCTACCACGCAATTTCCTGCGATATCCTTACCAAGTGAAAATGCTAAGTTTTTCTTTGAGGTAGTAAATTCTTCACTTTCTATTACTTCTCTTAGAAATACCGCTGATAACTCCTTATTAGGCACTTCTATGCCTACAGCAGCTTTTCCCGGTATTGGAGCTTCTATTCTAACCCCTGATGCTGCTAGATTCAAAGCTATATCATCAGCCAAATTAACAATTTTACTAACTTTAACTCCAACATGTGGTTGTAGTTCAAACCTAGTAACCGATGGTCCCTTTGTAACTTGTATTACCTTGGCTTCAACTCCAAAGCTACCCAAAGTCTCCTGTAATTTATTTGCACTATTAAGTAATTCTTTTTTGTCACCATTTTTAGATATATTATTTATATTCTTATGCAATAAATCAGGTGTAGGATGTTCATATGCATATACCTTATTCCCTTCTCCAAAGGAAATATCAATATCTAAATCTTCTACAGTATTTTTTGATTTTCTTCTTTTTTGAATATTTTCTAGTTCTGTTTCATTACTACTCTGTACTGTCTTTTCATCATCGCTCTTCATAAAGTCTATTATTTTAATCTTTGAATTATCACCACTATCCGTATTGCCTTGATTAAAATCTGCTGAGACACATTCAATAGGCTCCTCTGTTTTATCCCTATCTTTATCTTGTTTCTTTTTCTTATCTTTTCCTTCTATTTTTTCAAAGGTGAATAACTCCTTTATGGTAATGTTATTAATAAGTACTAAAGCTATTATATATAGTGCCGCAAAAACTATATAACTACCAGTTTTTCCAAGCAGTGAGTAAAGTGGTACTGTAATTATTAAAGAAATAATACCTCCGTGAAGTGCAGATGTACTATTAAACTGCTCAATGACAGCTCTAAATATATTGGCCCCCCTGTCATAATAAACATTCAGTACTATCATTTCTATGAATAACATAGTTGTAATTAAGAACATTAAAATACCTACGCTTGTTTTTGTAGCCTTAAAATACACATTTGATTTTATATATATAATACCCATGTATAAAAGAATAAAAGGTAATACGTAGGCTCCTATACCAAATAATCCTCTTAGTATTCTATTAAAGAATATTCCCATAGACCCAGCTAAAGATTGGGTGTCTGAAACAAATCCCGATAATAATGATATAAATATTAACACTCCTAAAGTTATAAGTATAATTCCATTAAAATCAAACAATTTATCTTTTGATGATTTTTTATTAGTTGTTCCTTTAGTTGTAGCTGACTTCTTTTTTTTGGTTTTATTCTTTTTTAAGATTTCCTTTCTACTAGGCATAATATTCCTCCAAAATTCTCCCTAAAACTCATGAAAATAATTTTCATTTAATCTATCTCTGTATATTGTACATTGAAATCTACATAAATTTCAAATTTTTTTTATACATTTATAATTGTTAACATTAACTTCATTTCTTAGGCACGTATTTTCACAATATTCTTGACTTAGTGGTCTCAAAGTTTGCATAAAGAAACTGCCAGCATAATCCCATGCTGACAGTCTAATCCATCTCATTTTTATGTAGTTTAATTTTTTATCTTTCTTGATGAAACTTTTCATTGCTTTCATTTATTTCATTGTTTTTATTACTTTCATATTCTGCAATTAGCTCTTCTAATTTGTCTAAAGCTTCTCTAATACCACCAACTTCATCGATAAGTCCGCAGTCTACAGCCTGTGGTCCTATGAGTATTGTTCCTATATCATTTAATAGTTCATCGGTCTGACTCATAAGAGCTCTAAATTCACCTGAACTTATTTTAGAAGTTCTAACCACAAATTCAACTATTCTCTCTTGCATCTTTTTAAAATATTCAAAGGTTTGAGATACCCCAATAACAAATCCATTCATTCTTATTGGATGAACAATCATTGTTGCCGATGGAGTTATGAATGAATAATTCGAGGCCGTAGCCAGTGGCACTCCTATAGAGTGACCGCCACCTATGACAATGGATACACTAGGTTTACTAATACTAGTGATCATCTCTGCAATGGCAAGACCAGCCTCCACATCCCCTCCAGCGGTATTTAGCACTATTAATATACCTTTTACCTTTTCATCTCTTTCAATGCTTATAAGCTGGGGAATTATATGTTCATATTTTGTAGTTTTGGTTTGATTACTAGAAATATTATGTCCTTCAATTTGCCCGATTATTGGTATAACCTGTATTCTTCGATCTGCGCTTGCTACAGATGCAGTTCCAAATTCTTTTATATTTGCTATTTCCCTACTTACTCCTTTTGAATCTGATTCATTTGAATCATCGTTATCTTCTTCGTCTTCATCTTGGTCTTCATCTTGATCTTCATTTATAATGAACTTTTTATTTCCTAAGTCTTTTTCTTCTTTTTTATGTTTATTTTTTAAATATTTATTCATCATAAAAACGCCTCCTAATCCAATTTATTTTGTGCATTAAGAGGTGTTTATATACTATGCTAAATTAAATTCTCTATGAATAAGAATACTATGCTAAATTAAATTCTCTA
>DAMAVY010000173.1:0-6816 GCA_032077725.1 Clostridium sp.
AAGGAAAAGAATATTATAATTCTCAAAAATAGAGCACAGGTTAAAAAATTCGCTGAAAGTATTAAATAACTTAATGTAAAACTTTGGCCTAGGGTATAAAACCCTAGGCCAAAGTTTTTATATTAATTATAAATAGATAGTTAAATTCAGCTAAACTCTTTATTATAAAACATTTAGTATTGTACTAATTACTTTTTGTAGTTAGATATCAAGCCTAATCCTTTGATGGCTAAGAATATTACAAGCATTACTACAAATATTCCACCCATACCTTTGACCATAACAACTAAACTTTCCATAAAAACTTCAGTATTCATTACATACCACCTCCGATTAAGAATAGTATTAATCCACCAGCTATAACGGATCCAATTTGTCCAGATACGTTAGCAGCTACAGCATGCATTAATAAGAAGTTTTGAGGATCTTCCTGCTGACCCATTTTTTGAATTACTCTAGCAGACATTGGGAAGGCAGAAATTCCAGCAGCACCAACCATTGGGTTGATTTTTTCTTTTGAGAAAAGATTGATAAATTTTGCAAATAATACTCCACCAATAGTATCAAAGATAAAGGCAATAAGTCCAAGACCTATAATCATAAAGGTTTGAGTAGTAACAAATATATCAGCTTTCATCTTTGAAGCAATTGTAATACCTAGGAGTAAAGTTACTAGATTAGCAAGTTCGTTTTGGGCAGTTTGTGATAACCTTTCCAAAACACCGCATTCTCTAATTAAGTTACCAAACATTAAGAATCCTATTAATGCTACAGAAGTTGGTGCTATTAGACCAGCAATAACAGTAACTATTATTGGAAATAATATTTTTGTAGTTTTAGAAACTGCAGTTGGGTTATAACTCATTCTTATTTGTCTTTCCTTTTTAGTTGTTACAAGTTTAATTGCAGCAGGTTGGATAATTGGAACTAGTGACATATAAGAATATGCGGCCACGGTTATAGGGCCTATGTAATTACTTTTGAAAAAGTTTGCAACGAATATAGATGTTGGACCATCAGCAGCTCCAATAATTCCTATAGAGGCAGCATCTTTTAGAGAAAATCCTAATATTGCAGCTAGTGAAATTGTAAAGAAAATACCAAATTGTGCTGCAGCACCAAATAAAAGCATCTTTGGGTTTGAAAGCAGTGGACCGAAATCAATCATGGCTCCAATACCTATGAAAAGTATAAGTGGGAAAAGCTCATTAGCTATACCCATATTAAATAGATTATCGATTATTCCAATTTCAGCAACATCGTGAATCACCTGAGTGACAGCTCCAGAGTAAGGGATATTTACTAGAATAGCACCGAATCCCATAGGGAGTAAAAGGGTAGGTTCGAATCCTTTTTTTATGGCAAGCCATATTAGTCCTCCGCCAATGGCCCACATTACCAATTGTTGCCAGGTTATAGACAGTATTCCTTTTAATAGAAAATCCATAGTTAAACCTCCTGTTATAAGTAAAATATTATATGTATACAAACTTATTTATGATAAAAATCTTAATAAGAATATATTTATTACATCAATATAATTTTACTACATAATGCATAAAATTTCACTATATTTTTTGTTCTTTGAAAGTTTTCTTGCAAATAATTCACTTGGTTAAAGCGAAATCAATGATTATTTCGAGTTTTATAACGAAATATATTTTAGAATCATATTTTGGGGTATAATAAAGTATAATATAGAATTGAAAATTGAAAATTGAGAGTGGAGAAAGATGAAAGTGAAAGAAGAGCTTCAATAGATCTAAAATTCTATAATTCATATTATGCATATAATTATAAAATTTATACACAAGGGTGCAAAAGTATTAACCTTAATTTTTAGCTTTAAAATCAATTCTCAATTAAAATTTTAATTAAATTCCGTAGTAGTGCTAAGGAAGTGGTGATTGAATGGTTGAAATTTGTTTGCTGGGCTCAGGTGGAGGTATGCCTATGCCTTTTAGATATCTCTCAGCTACCGTAATAAATTTTAAAGGCAGAAAGATTCTTATAGACTGTGGAGAAGGAACCCAAGTGTCAATGAGAATGTTGGGATGGGGATTTAAAACTGTGGATGTGATATGTATAACTCATACCCATGGAGACCATATTGTAGGATTACCTGGGTTACTTTCTACCATAGGAAATAGTGGGAGAATCATCCCTTTAACAATTATAGGACCTGAGGGAATTACAGAAGTTGTAAATGGACTTAGAGTAATTGCAAAATTTTTACCTTATGAGATTAATATTATAGAGAATCCGGAAGTTGTGGATTTTCATGTTAATAAAGATGGGGTTTATGTTAAAACAGAGGTTTTAAGAAAAAACCAAGGTGAGATAGTAGAATTAGAAAACAAGGGACATCTAGTGATTAATACCATGGAGGTAGAACATTCAACCAATTGTTTAGGATATAGTTTTTATTTTAAAAGAGAAAGAAAGTTCAATGTGGAAAGTGCATTAGATAATGATGTACCTAAGGTTTTATGGAGCAAACTGCAAAAGTCAGACAGTGTAGTTTTTGAAGATAGAGAATATACTTCGGATATGGTATTAGGAAGTGAGAGAAGAGGAATTAAAGTAACTTTAGTAACGGATAGCAGGCCCACCACTAGAATACCAAACTTTATAAAGCATAGTGATTTATTCATTTGTGAAGGTACCTATGGAGATGATGCTGACATGGAAAAGGCTATAAAAAACAAACACATGACTTTTAGAGAAGCTGCAACTATGGCAAAAGCTGGAGAGGTAAAAGAATTACTTTTAACTCATTTTAGTCCCGCCATGACTCAGCCTAATGAATTTATAGATAATGCTAAGAATGAATTTAGCAATACTACTTTAGGTGAAGATAGAATGGTAAAAACTCTATGTTATACTGACTAACCACAAGACAAATTTTAAACTATATATCTTCATATGTACTAGGATATTTCTTATGAGAAGTTTTACTACTAATATGTATGTTAACTAAGCTTACAATTGGTAAGAGAATCAAGTAGAAGGAAAATAAAATTGCTTTAGCATCAACTCCTAAGGTAGTTAGTGGAACTAGAACTGCCACATTCCAAGGAATCAATGGTGCTATTACAATTGCTGAATTTTCTAGGGCCAAGGCAAGGTCGCATTTATCATTTCCTAGTCGTTTATAGGTATTACTCAAGGTCATATTAGTAAGCATCACAGCGAGAACTTGAGTACAGCCAACCATAGAACTAATTATGCTAGTGATTATAGTAGATGTAAACAAACTGCTAGGGGATTTAATTTTATTTAAGTGTCCTTCGATAAAATCTAGCATATTAGCGCCCTTAAAAATACCAGTAAGACCTGAAGACATATATACTATAAGTGCTAATCTAAGCATAGATGATATTCCACCACCACGAATAATGGTGTAAAGAGAATTATCTTTTCGTAATTCAAACCCAAGAAAAGCAGTTTTTAGAACTTCACCAATAGTTGCATTTTGAGTGAAAAGAGCAATAATTGCAGCTACAGCCATACTAATAAGCATTGAGATTTTAACTTCAATTTTCAAAAAAGAAAGTATAATTATGATAAGCGCTGGAATGAGTGTTAGTACACTTATACTAAATGTTGAAGTCAACTTAATTATAATATCTGAGTTACTATAGTTTACTGGATTAATTAAGGATAATAGTGTATAAATAATTAAAGATAATATTATAGGAACTATAGAAGTTTTAGTCATTTTTTTAATATTATCATAGAGATTGGTACTTGTAATTGAAGCTACTAGATTTGCACTTGAGGACATGGGGGAGACTCTATCTCCAAGATAAGCTCCAGATAAAATCGCCCCAGCTATGATATATACATTTCCATCGCCGGCTCTAGCCATAACCATTAAAGAAATTCCTACAGTGCCAATGGTACCAAAGGAGGTTCCCAGTAGCATAGATACACAGGAAGAAAGTATAAATGCGCTTACAGCAAATAAACTAGGGTGTATAAGATTAATACCATAATATACTATGGCAGGGACTGTACCGGAAATCATCCAAAGAGAAACAATGGCACCTATGAGTACAAATATCTTTAAGACTCCTAAAGAGTCATTTCCACCATCTAAAAAATGTTTAAAACTGTCCTTAACTGTCACACCTCTTTTAAGAGATATAGCAAAGAATACACATAACACTGCAAGCAGAGATATAACCGTATCTATATTTGTAATTATACTAGTTATAAATATTATTGTAGATAGAATTAGTCCTAAAATAACGTCCATATTAAATCCTCCATACAAATGTAATTACATTTGTATATTACATTTACCATAATAAATTTACAATATAATATTGACATATTATTAATATATTTTTGAGATAACACCAATATATTATTATATTACATAAATAAAGAGTACATATTAGTTAAGAAACTCCGCCTCACATAGGTTCGGTTAAGTAAGATTGGAGAGTTAAATCAAACTTTGCATAAGTTCGAATAGCTAAATCAAAGATTTAGATTTTCGTATAAGATTTAGAGTCTCGCTTAAATTTAGACTCTCACTTAAATTTTTATAATAATAAAGGGGGATATTTAGAAATGAATGGATTTACTGGAGATAATATTTTTATGCTTCTTATTGGAGTAGGGCTATTAATACTAGCAATTAAATTTCTTAAAGGTCTATTAAAAACCATTATAGCTATTTTACTCATAATAACTGTGGGATTCTCTTGTTACAACATATTTGTAGCTAAGAAATCTATATCTTATGAAATAAATAGGTACAAGACTGATTTCGCATATGCAATGGAGATAAAGAATATATCAAATGAAGCATCAAAGGTTATAAATAGCATAAAGAAAAATATTGCCATGGAAGAGGGGATAGACCAGTTAGTTGATTTGAGAAATAAAGCAAATCAGATACCTCATAGCGAAGAAGCTCACTTTTTTCATGATAAATATATAGCCGGTTTTGATAGTATTATATTAGCTTGTAAGGGTTATACCTTAGGAGAAATGGCAGAAGAACAAGTTAGTGACTTAGAAGAATTAACTAAAGGAATTAACTTTAAAATTATGGACGTTCTTAAGAATAATTAAGGATTAAATCAAATTTAACTCGTATATACTATAAGTAAGAAGAAAAAAGGGGTGAGTGGAATGAATAAGAAACTAATATATGTACTGATACTATCTATAGCAGTTTTTCTAACAGGCTGCAGTTTGAAAAAAGATGATAATAGTGCAAGTAATGTAGATAAAAAGAATACTAATGAAACTAGTGAAAATACTACAGAAAAAGAAGAAAAAACAGAAATAACTTCTAATTATAAAATTAGTGATTATCTTAATGTTGCTGAGAATCTTAGGTATGATTATGCAGGGGAAAATTCAGAGTATGCAGAATTTGTGGCTTACGTTGATTATATAAGCGGAGATAAATTTCAGATAAGAACTAATAATGGTGGTACTGAAACTGTCACTGTTTTTCAAAATAAAGATGGAGAGCTAAAAGAGATATTCAAAAGAAATGAGGGTTATTATAGAGAAAATTTCACATCCAAAGCGCCAAGTGTGAATGAAATTATTCTAAAGGAACCTTTAGTTAAAGGAACAACTTGGACATTAACAGATGGAAGTAAAAGATATATTTCTAATATAGATGTAAAAATTTCTACACCTAGTGGAGATTATAGTGCTTTAGAGGTTACTACTGAGCATAAAGAAGGAACAAAAGATTTATATTATTTTGCACTTGATAAAGGATTTGTAATGTCAACTATTGATGCAGTAAATTTTAAAGTTTCATCATCTTTGAAAAGTATTAGCAAAGATAGTAAATTCAATCAAACTGTAAGATTCTATTATCCAGATGCTGATTACAATATACATTATGAAGAGAAGCAGCTTTCCTTTGCTACAAATGATATTACCAAAATGACTATTCAAAATATGTTAAAAAGCTTTACGGAGCAGGGAAAGGCTAATCTTATGGGAAAGAATGTAACGATAAATAGTTTATACCTTAATGATGATAATATGGTATATGTAGATTTTACTAAAAATTTTGTAACTGAGATGAATGCAGGATCAGGGTATGAAGGAGCTATTCTTCAGAGTATAGTAAACACTTTAGGGAATTATTATGGAACTAATAAGGTATATATAACTCTTGATAATGAGCCATATAGTTCTGGACATATTGTAAAAGGTAAAGGTGAATACTTTGAAGTTACCCCTGAATAATTGAGAATTTAAAATGGAGAATTGGAGACCTATAAAATTTGAAACGAAGAAATGGTAAAAATAGCTTATTGACTATTTAAATAAATTATTATATGATAAGGAATATCAATAAGGATATTAAATGCAACGAAAAGGGAAAGTAAGTAGTATAAGTTATTACAGAGAAGGTTAGTATGCTGAGATAACCTATAATAAGTATTATTGAAGTGCCCCTTGGAGCAGAAAAACCGAAGTAAGTAGGTTTTTATGGGTACTCCCATTATAGAGTTAGGGTATGATAGTACCTTAAATGAGATGGATATTTATTATCTAATAAGAGTGGAACCGCGGAAGTATAACCTTCTGCCTCTGATAAAACAGAGGCAGGAGGTTTTTTGTTTTATAAAAAAGGTGATATATCACGTTAATATAGGTGAATTTTTCTGGCCAGAATAGAAATTTACCATTTAATTTTCCAACTTATGAAAAAATTATAAGAAACTTAAAAAACAGGAGGAATAAAAATGAATACAGGATTAGTATTAGGAATAATATTTTCAATAATAGCAATGATCGCTATTTATGCAGTAAAAGTAAAAACAA
>DAMAVY010000174.1:0-6803 GCA_032077725.1 Clostridium sp.
TAGCTGCCTTACCTACTCTATCTCTTAGGTAGTATAGCTTAGCTCTTCTTACTTTTCCTTTTCTTACAACTTCAATTTTGTCTATAACTGGTGCATTCATTGGAAAAGTTTTTTCAACTCCAACGCCTGATGTAAATCTTCTTACAGTGAAAGTTTCTCTTGAACCACCGTTTTGTATTTTAATAACGGTTCCTTCAAAAACTTGGATTCTTTCTTTAGCGCCTTCTTTGATTTTGATGTGAACTTTTAAAGTATCTCCTACGTTGAAAGCAGGTAAATCAGTTCTTAATTGTTCAGCTTCTATAGCTCTTATAATATCTAACATGTGCATTCCCTCCTAAATTTTATTATAACGTTCTTAAACACCATAGGTGACAGAGGAACGCCCGTACTAGCACAATCTATATTTTATCATATAATAATTTATTGTGCAATGTAAATTATATCTTTTTATAATAACTTTCTATTAGCTTTTTGTCTTCTTTGCTTAGCTCAATACCTTTATATAAATCGTGTCTTTTTTCTTTAGTAGTAATCAAAGACTTAAGTCTTCTCCACTTTCTTATATTTTCATGATGACCAGATATGAGTACCTGTGGTACTTCCTCACCCTCAAATGAAAATGGTCTTGTATACTGAGGATATTCTAATAGCCCACTATAAAAAGACTCTTCTTGAAAACTTTCATCACAAGATAGAACTCCTGGAATCATTCTAGCAATACTATCAATAACAGGTATACATGCCATCTCTCCACCTGTTAATACAAAATCCCCCAAAGACACTTCCATATCTATATATTTATACACTCTTTCATCTATACCTTCATAATGTCCACACAAAAATACTAGTTCGCTTTCTTTAGAAAGTTCTTTACATAAATCTTGATTCAAAGTTTTTCCCCTAGGTCCTAAAAATATCACTTTACCGCTATTACTCTGCTTTATATGTTTTATGGAATTTACTATTGGTTCTGGAGTCATCACCATACCAGCACCTCCTCCATAAGGATAATCATCAACCTTTTTATGTTTATTAGTTGAGAAATCTCTAATGTTGGTTGTACATATGGATAGAATCCCCTTTTCCATGGCATTTCCGATTATACTGTAATTAAATATATCAAACATTTCAGGAAAGAGTGTTAAAATATCTATTTTCATTATTCAGACCATATATTAACTGGTTTTATTACAATTTTATTATTGTTTATATCTACTTCTTCTACAATATCTTTAAGTGCAGGAACTAGTATATCTTTTTTTCCTTCTGATTTAACCCAATATACATCATTACTACCAGTTTCTATAACTTCAAAGACCTTACCTAGTTCGGTACCTTCTGTATCATATACATAGCAATCCATAAGATCTGCAATGTAATAACTACCTTCAGGTAATTTCATAGCATCTTCCCTTTTTATTTGAAGATATTTATTTCTATATAAATCTGCCTCTTCTACTGAATCAATACCTTCTAATTTTAATATAACTCTATCGTTTTGGAGTTTAACAGATGTAATTTTCACTTCTTTATCATCTAAAAACACCTTGTCTAAACTCTTAAATCTTTCTAGACTATCTGTTAAAGAAAATACTTTAACTTCTCCTCTTATTCCATGGGGTTTAGTTATTTGTCCAACGCTCATTAATTCCTTCATTTCGCTTCTCCTTACTATCTCATTACTATTGTTAACCATATGCATATTTTTAAATCCTGTTAGTTAAATAGCATACGGATATTTTCAAAATTAATTTTTAAAAGGGCACTCCGCCTCATATTCATTCTGTGGAGTAAGTTCCACTTAACCAAATATAAAATTTGGGGTGTCACTTAATAATTGTCTATTACTATATTAACCGTTATTAATGCACTAGTAAAGACTATGTAAAAAATTCTGTTTATAAAAAATAAGAGTTAGGTAACCCTAACTCTTACACTATTTCAACAACAACTCTTTTATTTTCTTTAATCGCTGCTGCTTTAACAACAGTTCTGATAGACTTAGCTATTCTTCCCTGTTTTCCAATTACTTTGCCCATATCTTCCTCAGCAACCTTTAATTCTAAAATTATAGAATGCTCTCCAGTAATTTCATTTACCGTCACGGAATCAGGATTATCAACTAATGACTTAGCAATAATTATAAGTAATTCTTTCATGGATTGCGCCTCCAATCAATTAAACTTTCCTATTTTATTCCTGCCTTACTGAAAAGTCTTTTAACTGTATCTGTTGGTTGAGCTCCATTTTGTATCCATTTAGCTGCTTTTTCTTCATCAACTTTAAAAGTGATTGGTTCTGTAGTTGGATTGTAGATTCCTATCTCTTCAACACATCTTCCGTCTCTTGGAGATCTTGAATCAGCAACAACTATTCTGTAGAAAGGAGCTTTTTTAGCACCCATTCTTCTTAATCTAATTTTAACTGCCATTATATTTCACCTCCTTCAAAGGATTAATTATATCAAACTTAGAAAGGTAATTTTCCAAACAAGCCTTTTTTACCAAATTTACTAGCCTTGCCGCCCATGCCCTTCATTTGTTTCATCATTTTTTTCATCATTTCAAAATCTTTTAAAAGTTTATTAACTGCTTGTATATTAGAACCTGATCCATCAGCAATTCTCTTCTTCCTAGATGGAGATGCTGATATTATACTAGGATTTCTTCTTTCCTTAGCAGTCATAGAATGAATTATAGCTTCCATTTTTCCCATTGATTTTTCACTTTGAGAAAAATCCACACCCTTTAATTCTTTAGTATTAAAACCGGGTATCATTTCTACTATTTTACCCATAGGTCCTAGATTTTTCATTTGATTCGTCATTTCAAGAAAATCTTCAAGATTAAATTCTTGATTCATCATCCTGTTACCAAGCTCTGTTGCTTTTTTCTCATCTATAGATGATTGTGCCTTTTCAATTAATGAAAGTACATCTCCCATACCAAGTATTCTTGATGCCATTCTTTCTGGATGGAAAACTTCTAAATCAGTCATCTTCTCACCCATACCAGCAAACTTTATAGGTTTATCAGTAATCGCTTTAATTGATAGAGCCGCTCCACCTCTAGTGTCACCATCTAATTTAGTAACAACAACACCAGTAATATCTAAAATATTATTAAAGGACTCAGCTACATTAACTGCATCTTGCCCTGTCATAGCATCTACAACTAGAAGTATCTCTGCAGGATTTATTGTAGCTTTAATATCTTTAAGCTCACCCATAAGAGTTTCATCTATATGTAATCTACCAGCAGTATCTATAATAACTACATTAGATCCAAGGCCCTTAGCATGCTCTATTGATGCTTTTGCTATATCTACAGGACTATTTTTATCTCCCATAGTGAATACTGGCACATCTATTGATTTACCAACAACTTGTAACTGTTTTATAGCTGCCGGTCTATATACATCACAGGCTACTAAAAGCGGTTTTTTGTTAGCTTTTCTAAGATTTAGTGCAAGCTTTCCTGCCATAGTAGTTTTACCTGCACCTTGCAGACCTACTAGCATTATTACAGTAATACCATTGTTTACAAAATCTATTTTTTTCTCAGTGGTTCCCATTAATTCTGTTAATTCATCATTAACAACCTTAACTACTTGCTGACCTGGAGTTAAACTTTCCATAACTTGATCTCCAAGACATTTTTCACTCACTGATTTTACGAAATCTTTAACAACTTTATAATTAACATCGGCTTCTAAAAGAGCAAGTTTTACCTCTCTCATAGCCTCTTTGATATCTTTCTCTGAAAGCTTACCTTTACCCTTTAGCTTTTTTATGGTCTCTTGTAATTTGGATGATAGTCCTTCAAAAGCCATGTGAAAACCTCCTATATTTTCTCTATTATATCTTCAATTATATGATTTATTGTTTCTTTTGCATTATCTTCAGAAACAATATTATATACATCTTTTAATTTGTTAATAATCTCTACTTTAGAGTTTTCTATAGTTAAGGTTTTTTCCATTAAGTGAAGTTTACTCTCATACTCTTCTAAAAGACTTCCACATCTTTTAATTAAGTCATGAGTTGCTTGCCTACTAGTGTTATTAACTTCCGCTATCTCTGATAGTGATAAATCATTATTATAGTATAAATCCATAATATCTTTCTGTTTATCAGTAAGTAATAAGTTATAAAAATCTAGTAAAACTGATATTTCAACTCTTTTATCCATATAATCACCTAACTCACAAAAACTATATTAACAAATTATTTTTATGGTGTCAAGTATTTTTACTTAACACCTAAAATTAAATTTAGAACCTTAAAACAATGCTTCAACAAAATCTCTTGAATTGAATTCTTGTAGATCGTCTATACCCTCTCCTACTCCAATATATTTAACTGGAATGTTAAGGCTGTGTTTTATAGAAATAACTATTCCTCCTTTAGCTGTACCATCTAATTTGGTTAAAATTATTCCATCTATAGGACATGCCTCCATAAACTGTTTTGCTTGAATAACAGCATTTTGTCCAGTGGTAGCATCTAAAACTAATAGTGTCTCTTTTTTAGCTTCTCCATATTCTCTATCAATGACTCTGTTTATCTTACTTAATTCATCCATCAGGTTCTTTTTATTGTGAAGTCTTCCCGCAGTATCACATATTAAAACATCTATTTTTCTCGCCTTAGCAGCTTGAACTGCATCGAATATAACCGCAGCAGGATCTGATCCCTCTTGATGTTTAATTAAATCTACATTTGCTCTACTACTCCATACCTCTAATTGATCTATTGCCGCTGCTCTGAAAGTATCTGCTGCTGCAAGGAGCACTTTATAATTCTTATTCTTAATTCTTGCTGCCATCTTACCAATTGAAGTAGTTTTTCCAACCCCATTAACTCCAATTACTAGCTTTACTTGTGGAGTAGTTTCAGGTACTAAGGATGTCTCATAATCCCCCAGCATTTCCATTATTATAGATTTCATAGCAGGAAGTATTTCTTCTGTATCATTAATTCTTTCTGATATAACTTTTTTCTTTAATCTTTCAATGATATCTACTGATGTTTCTACGCCTATATCACTAGTTATCAAGACTTCTTCTAACTCTTCATATAAATCATCATCTATATTCACTGCAAGCTTTAATACTTGAGTAACTGCATCGTTTATACTGTTCCTAGTTTTCGATAATCCCTCTTTTAATTTATCAAAAAATCCTCCAAACATATATTGGCCTCCTTATTGTTTTGTTAATTCTAATGATACTACCTTTGACACACCCTTTTCTTCCATTGTTACTCCATAAATTCTATCACTAGCTTCCATGGTTCCTTTTCTGTGTGTTATTACTATGAATTGCACCTTCTCAGAAAATTTCTTTAAAAATTCTCCATATCTAAGTACGTTAGCGTCATCTAGCGCCGCTTCAATCTCATCTAGTATACAAAATGGTGTTGGCTTCATCTTCAAGATAGCAAATAATAGAGCAATAGCTGAAAGAACCTTTTCTCCTCCTGAAAGAAGATTTATGTTTTGTAGTTTTTTTCCTGGAGGCTCTACATCTATTTCTATTTTGCTGGTAAGCTCATCATCTCCTTGAAGTGTTAAATCAGCACTTCCACCTTTAAATAGTTCTCTAAAAGTTTCATTGAAATAAATTCTAAGCTGCTCAAAATTTTCTTTGAAAACAGTTCTCATTTTCTCTGTCATTTCTTCTATTAAAGCAACAATTTCATCCTTAGACTCTACAAGGTCTTTACGTTGTTCATCCATAAAAATATATTTTTCACTTACTTCTTTGAATTCTTCTATGGCACCTAAATTAACTACTCCAAGCTGACTTACCCTCTTTTTCAAATCCGCTACTTCATTTTTTAACACATTTATATCATAACCCTCAAGTTTAAAAGTTAATCCTTCTGCAAAGGTTAAATTATACTCCTCGTTAAGCTTCTTTAAAAAGGACTCATCTTCTGACTCAATTTTAGCTAAAGAAATTTCATTTCTATGAACTTCTTTTTCTAGTTTATCTAATTGTAAATCAATATCTTCAATTTTTGAAGTTATCACCGGAAACTTTTCTTTTATATTTAATTTCTCAATTTCAGCTTCTTTGAAGAATAATTCTAAGTCCTCAAGTAAATTTATTATTTCCTTAACATCTTGGGTATTATTATATATTTTTAACTTATGCCCTTCTTTTTCTAAGGTTGATTTTTTTATTTCTTCTAAATTGTTTTCTATGAGATCTCTTTCAGTAGCTATTCCTTGTTTCATTCGCTGAAGCTCTGCACTGTTGCTACTAATTATTTCTAAAATTTTTGCATTACTTATTTTAACTGTAGTTAACTCTTCTTTGAGGTCATCAATATATGAATTTTTATCTACAGTCCTTAAGCTAAGTTCTTCATACTCGCCTTCAATGGACGTTACTTCCTCTTTCAGATTATCTAGCTCCACCTCTGTTTGATGAAGTTTTTCTTTTAAAACCACAATTTTTTCATTTTCCTTTGATAAGCTTTCACTACCCTTTTGAATTTCTTTTTCATTCCTCTTTTCTTCTTCTTCTACCCTTGAAATTTCTCCTCGGATTTTTGTTAAATTAATGTTTTCAAAATGAATTTCATCCCTTAAGTTAAGTCCGCCATCATCTAATTCTTTAATAACTTCATTCATGGTCATTATTTCACGATTCTTATCTTCAATAATTAGGTGACTTTCAGCAATTTTATTAGTTAAATCTTCAATTTCTCTCTTTCTCCCAATAATATTTGCATTTTTAGAATAACTACCACCAGTTAAGGATCCACCGGGATTAAACACTTCACCATCCAA
>DAMAVY010000175.1:0-6799 GCA_032077725.1 Clostridium sp.
ATACGCTGTGAAGATTGTAAAAAGGCTTGCCCTCAAAATGCTATTTTCTCGGAGTTTAAGTAAATATTCTATAAAAATAAGTCCACATTACGGTGAACCTTACCATTAGTAAATACAGTTTATAGTCTTAGGCGTTTATATAACTTGCCTAGGGCTATTTTTTTAGCTAAAAACACCATTTCATAAGTAGTGTTGTATTTACAAAATATGCTATAATTATAAATATAAGAAATTTTTTAGTGCTAGGCAAATAGGAATTTATGGAGGTGTAAAATGTTTAGATTAGGTATAATTGAAGAAAGCATAACTGATAATTCTGTATTAGAAAAGGTTAAGCCATATTTTTATTCACAGAGGATTGAAAATATACCAGAAGACGAATTTCCTATATGGCATACCAATGAATATCATATAGATGATGATAAAATTGAAGAGATATTAACATATTTGCAAAGTAGAGTGAACTCTACCTGGTATATTCATGCTTTTAGTGACACATCTTTGTATGTTGTATTAGTAGGTAAATGGTTTTATATTTCTTTGAATCGTGATGAAACATGGAATGAAATGATTGAATATGGTGTAAAAATTGCAAAAGTTGAGAGACATTTTTTAGAAAATATACCTCTACATGTGTAGTACAAATTCCATTTTATCGGTGAATTATGAGGTGAAAAAGATTATATTCATAGGAGGTATATCATGTATATAGAACAGGTTGTTATCGGGAGCATAGTAGGAATGATAGCAGTTTTGCTAGGAATTTACGTGTCCTTTACTGCAAAGAGTAAGGGTCCAATTCTTTCAAACACATATATATTTGCTTCTAAGGAAGAACGAAAAAAAATGGATATTAAAGGCGAATACAAGCTTGTTACCATTATATTTGCGTTTTTAGCTGCAATTTTTGCACTTTTATCATTATATATTTTTACACAATGTAAATGGTTATATGTTTTAATGTGGATATTGATTGCATTTGTTATTGTGTATGCAATTATTGATGCAGTAAGGACTGAGATGAAGAAAAAAGAGTGAAGTTCTTATTAATGGTAGCCACATAACTTATAACTTAATAATGATATTAATAGATATTATACAAATATAAGAAAAACTATTTAATTATAATATGAAGGTATAAAAGATAGAATGTGCTATAACATATACCAATTTTTAAACGGGCTATATACTCAAAAGGTATATAGCTTTTATTTTATATTTATTCTTATCTTAATTTAATGAATGTAAAATTAATTATTGACTTTAATAATATTTAGTATATACTTAATATTATTAAAGATAATATAGAGGGAGAGTTAGAATGGAAATTGATAAAATACCCCAATGGATACTTGCTTTAGAGCAAGAAGACACAGGATTTTTAAAAAATTTTGTACTTAAATCTGGTTCATTAAAAGAGATTGCAAAACTATATGATGTATCCTACCCAACTGTGCGTTTACGCTTAGATAAGCTCATTCAAAAAATTGAATTAAATGATAAGAAAGAGGAAGAACCATTTCAAACGTTTATTAAAGGATTGGCAGTTGATTCAAAAATTGATATTGAAATTGCTAAAATAATCATAGACAAATACAAGCAAGCATCGAAAGGAGAATAATTATGACAGACTTAATCACTATTATTATTGGATTTGTAATTGCAGCTGTTATGCTTATTGCAGAGCAGTTATTAAGTAAACAGAAAAATTGGCTTTTAGGTGGTATTATACCGTTATTATCTGTAATATTTACATTTGTAGTATTTTATTTTCTAAAATTAACACCTAGTTTAAGAAATATTTTTCCATTTTTTATTTTGATAAGCATACAGCTGTGTGAATGGGAAGAAGGTCGAAAAAAGTATAAGCAACAAAAGGAAATTGAATTAAAAAAAATGAGGAGTAAGGATTTGTAAATTTGGATTACTTTTTATTTTATTATAAGAGGCAAATGAGTTTATAGGATGAATTTAAATAAATATCTAATTTTCAGAAAAGCACTAATCCTTGGCGGATTGGTGCTTTTTCTCATAAGGAGTACTCTTAAGTTAGACATCAATAGTAACACCATATATTATATGTTATAGCTAACAAGTAAGGAAGAAGTTAAGAAATTTAATTAGCGAAGATTTTACCAAATGAGAATCTTACTAAAGGAGATACAATAAGTAAGTTAAGTGGTAATGCCATAATAAAGTTTCTAATAACGCATAATGGATAAATTTTTAATGCCATACTGCTAAAACCAACAGCTGTAATAGCACCATACATAGACATAAACAATACCATACCTACTACCATACAACTTGAAATTGCTAATATAATTTTAATTGCCTTAGTATCTTTATTTGGTTTTACAATTTTAAATGCAATTGGCTTAGCAATTTTACCAACAATAAAGATATCTAATAAAAGTGCTATAATAAATCCAAGCCAAAAATCTTTTAAAAGATGAGCAAAGAATTGAGAGTGAAAGCCTTCATTTAAAAGCATATTATAAATAGTCATACCAAGAACCATGCTAAAGCACATCATTAATGTAAAAATAGATTTTTGTAATTTTGTTTGTCCCATATTTAAAATTCCTCCTAAAGTAAAATAAAATTGTCAACTAAGTTGACTTAGTGATTGTAGCATCCACTTAAAAAAATGTCAAGTAAGTTGACAAAATGATCTGGGCTAATTAAAATAAAATATATAATAATTAAAAATAAGGTGAGAAGATGAAGGAAAGTTTAAATATAATAGATTTAATAAGTGAAAAACATATTGTTCTTAGACGTGAGGTTGAAGATAGTTGGGCAGAGAATGAAGAAGAATATATTTCTCATACAGAGGCACTACTTTTAGCTAAGATTAATATGGGTAAAATATCTATTGCCGAAATAGCGAGACAGGCAAATATATCTCGTCAAGCAATGTTTAAATGTGCTAAAAAATTAGAAACAAGAGGATATTTAGTATTTGTAACAAATGAACATGGAAATAGGTATACAGAACTTACCCATAAAGGAAATGATTATTGTAAAAGGAGTGAAGAATTAAAAGAGGCATTAGAGAATAAGATAGTAGATGTTTTAGGAAAAGAGCAGGTAAAAATGCTTAAGGAATTACTAAATAAAAATTGGATTGAATAACTAATTAGTTATAAAGAAAAGAGGTGGATTTTAGTGAGAGTTTTGTTATTTCATACACTCTCTCTCTAAATATAATATATGTTTAGCATTATGATTATAGAAGATAATGAGCAGCTTCAGAATGAGATAGGAAACCTATTAACTCGCAATGGGTATCGTGTTATGAAAACTATGGAATTTAACAAAATACATAAGTTTGTGAAGGATAGCAATCCTCACTTAATCCTGCTAGATATTAATCTACCCTATGATGATGGATTTAAAATATGCACAGAAATACGTAGTTTTTCAACAGTGCCAATTATATTTATCACAAGTAGAAATACAAATGTTGATGAGCTCATGAGTATAACTTTAGGCGGGGATGACTTTATTACAAAGCCTTATAATGCTCAAATTCTCCTTGCAAGAATAAATTCACTGTTAAAAAGGACGTACCCTAATGAAAAGGCAGGAGACTTTATAGAATATAACGGCGTTAAGTTAGACATACTGTCAAGCAAAGTTGCTTATGTGGATAAAGAAGTGGAGCTTACCAAAAATGAATTAAAAATACTTCATTACCTGTTGATTAATAAGGGAAGGATAGTATCAAGAGTGGACATTATGGAATATTTGTGGGATAGTGCTATGTTTGTAAATGACAATACTCTTACAGTGAATATAACAAGATTGAGAAATAAGTTTGAGGATATTGGAGTGAGCGAATTTATAAAAACTAAAAGAGGACAGGGATATATAGTATGAATTTAGGAGATTATTTGAAAGAAAGAATAAAAGTTATTTTGTTTAATTTTATAGCATTAATCACCTTAAACACTTTTCTTTTTAGTGTGGGAAATACCTTCGAAACTATAATTACTATTGCAGCAACTTGGACTTTGGTATATACAGCCTATTTAACCTATGAATATAGAAAAAGAAAGGTATATTACGATGATGTTTTAAAAACTGCAGAAAAACTGGACAAGAAATATCTCATGGGAGAAGTAATTGAGGAGCCTCCCTTTATAGATGCAGTTCCTTACTACAATTTAATTAAGAAAGCTGGCAAGTCTATGCTTGAAGAAGTAAATAAGATTAAGACTCAACGCACGGAATATAAGGAATATATCGAGCAGTGGATACATGAAGTAAAGATACCTATATCCGTCATTAAACTCATAGAAGAAAATAATAGGACAAGTACCTCAAGAGCAGTACTTAAGGAACTTGAAAATATAGATAGATATGTTGAGCAGGCTTTATTCTATGCCAGAAGTGAGGAAACCCAGAAGGACTATCTTATAAAAGAAATTTCACTGGAACAGTGTATTAGTAAGGTGCTTATCAGAAATAAGCAAATGTTTATTCTTAATAATATAGATATAGATTTAACGGACCTTAATAAAAGTGTATACAGTGACAGCAAGTGGTTGGAGTTTATAATTAATCAGATAGTAGTTAATGCAGTAAAGTATAGAAGCAGTCAGCTCCCCAAGGTTAAGATTTATACAAGAGATATTAAAAATGGTATTCAGCTTATTATTGAAGATAACGGAATAGGAATACCTGATAGTGAAATTAGTCGTGTATTTGATAAGGGTTTTACAGGAAACAAGGGACGGCAAAATCAGAAATCTACAGGAATAGGCCTGTATCTTAGCAAAAAGCTTTGTGATAAATTAGGGTTATTAATAGGAGTAGATTCAAGGGAAAACATATATACAAAAGTAATAATTACATTTCCTAAAGGTAATTTTTGCAAGGATGGAGCCATATAGGCTCTTTTTTTGCCATTCAGGTTCTTAAAGTCTTCGCGTGGCAGAATTGATTTTAATCTTACCGAATACTTCTAACATCTGTAAGGTGACAAAGTTGTAACTATAAAGTAAGGTTTAATCAAATCAAGGAGGGAAGAAATTAGGTACAATATTAATTGAGGTGAGGATATTGGATAAAATATTAGATATTATAAATGTAGAAAAGTATTATGGAAACAAAGGAAATGTGGTGAAGGCTATTGATGACATGAGCTTTCAGGTATCTAGGGGAGAGTTTGTAGGGGTTATGGGTCAGTCTGGTTCTGGTAAGACAACTTTATTAAATACCATATCTACAATTGATGATGTAAGCGCTGGACATATTTATATAGATGGTAAGGATTTGACGGAAATTAATCAAAAGGATATTGCAAAGTTTAGAAAGGAAAACCTGGGCTTTATCTTTCAGGATTTTAACCTGTTAGATAATTTGACAATTCATGAGAACATAGCCTTAGCACTGACAATTAACAGGCATAAAAAAAGTGATATAGACAGCAAGGTAAAGAATATAGCTGCAGAGTTAGGTATAGAGGATATCCTTCATAAATACCCCTATGAAGTTTCAGGAGGGCAGAAGCAGAGATGTGCCTGTGCCAGAGCTTTAATTACGAATCCCAAGCTTATTTTGGCAGACGAGCCAACTGGTGCTTTGGATTCAAGGTCAGCTCAAATGCTTATAGAAATAATTTCCCAACTAAATAAGGAATTAGGAGCGACTATTCTAATGGTAACTCATGATTCCTTCACCGCAAGCTATTGTGACAGGATTTTATTTATTAAAGACGGCAAGCTATTTACAGAACTAATAAAGGGACAGAATACCCGAAAGCAATTTTTTAATCAGATTTTGGATGTGGTAGCACTTCTGGGGGGTGATGTGAGAGATGTACGCTAAACTGGCTTTAAGCAATGTACGACGATCTATTAAGGATTATGTAATTTATTTTGTTACACTAATTATATGTGTAAGCTTGTTTTATGCCTTTATGTCATTATCAAGCTCACATTACGAATTGATAACAGAGGATACCTATAATTTCGAATATCTTAAAATCATGTTGAAATACACTACATATATCGTAACAGGACTACTTATTGTGCTTATAGGCTATGTAAATAAATATATGATAAAGAGACGAAAAAGAGAGTTTGCTACTTATATATTACTAGGCATTCCACAAAGAAATGTGGCCTTGATATTTTTTATTGAAACCTTGGTAATGGGTATGATTTCTATAGCTTTTGGAATATTTCTTGGGACTTTGTTTTCACAGATGGTTACTGCTTTAATTCTAATGACTGCAAATCAAAAGATTATATTTTCCTTTAAGCTTTATATAGACACTGTCCTAATAACTTTGGTATTTTTTACTGGAATGTTTTGCATAATTGGGCTTATGAATGTAAGAACTTTAAGTAAAACTAAATTGATTCATATGCTTAATGATGAAAAGAAAACTGAATTTCAGTTTAAGAGAGGTAAGATAGTATATATTAGTGTATTTATTGCAGCTGTTTTGCTTTATATACTTTGTGGACATTCTGTCCACCGAATTTTGCAGGTGATAAAAAATTCTGAGCTAAAGCAGGGCAATGAAATAACATACTTTAAGCTGGCAATAACAGGCTTTATTGTAGGAACTTATGCACTGTTTTACTCCTTGGCTTATATACTAATTGTAATTAAAGAAAGATGGATAAAGTTTAAGTATGAGTACACAAATCTGTTTTTAATAGGAGCAGTAGTTTCAAAAATAAAGACAGCTCCTGCCTTAATGGCTACAATCTCCTTAACTTTTCTAGGCGCGGCCTTGAGCTTTACTTTGACACTTCTATTGTCACAGTGGAGTTTAGGC
>DAMAVY010000176.1:0-6788 GCA_032077725.1 Clostridium sp.
TTCCAGGCTTTACCACTCCATCAAATACTCTTATATGACTTACTACGCCTTTATAAGAATCATAGTAAGAGTCAAATATAAGTGCCTTAAGGGGAGCTTCCTCATCTCCACTTGGAGCTGGAATCTTTTCTATTACTGTCTTAATTACGTCTTCTATGTTAAGTCCTGTTTTTGCAGATATTAATGGAGCATCCTCAGCTGGAATTCCAATGACATCTTCAATCTCCTGTTTAACTTCCTCTGGTCTTGCACTTTGAAGATCTATTTTATTTATAACTGGAGCTATTTCCAAATTGTGATCTAAGGCTAGATAACAATTTGCAAGAGTCTGCGCTTGTATACCTTGAGTTGCATCAACAACAAGTATTGCACCTTCACAAGCTGCAAGACTTCTGGACACCTCATAATTAAAGTCTACATGTCCTGGAGTGTCTATTAAATTTAAGATATACTCTTCTCCATCTTCAGTTTTATGTACAAGTCTTGCTGCCTGGGATTTAATTGTAATTCCTCTTTCTCTTTCAAGATCCATGTTGTCTAGTACTTGTTCTTCCATCTCTCTAGAAGTCAAAGTACCTGTTGTTTCAATTAATCTATCAGCTAAAGTAGACTTGCCGTGATCTATATGTGCTACTATTGAAAAATTCCTAATATGTTTTTGCCTGTTAGTTTGCATTAATTAACCCCCGTAAATTTATAAAATATACTTTTTTTAATCACTATAATAATTTGATTCTGCACTATTGGTTCAGTTAAAAAGTTCTATATATTAATTAATTATAGTATTACCAATCTTAAATAATAAATCAAAGTAAATTATATCACAATAGGGAGGTTCGTTGTCAATATAGTTGCATATTATTGTTGTTAAATCATCTTAAATCATATCCTTAATAGAATTTCCTATTACTTTTATGCCTTTCACGAAATTCATAAAGGGTTCTCCATTTAAAATTACATTAAATTTGCCTATATCAATAGTAATCTCCAAAGGATTTTCATTCTGTATAACACTGAAACAAGAACTCGGCTTTACAACCTGTGGTAGTGTAAAATTTACTTTTAAAATGCCATATATCACAAATATCATTGAACTGATAATACAAATTGTACATATATTTTTTCTTAATTTTTTTATGTTTATCATAAGATTTATCCTTTCACCTGATTATAGTTGAGAGTGGAGAGTTGAGAGTTGACAATTGACAATGGACAATGGACAGTTGACAATTGACAATTGACAATTGAGAGTTGAGAGTTGACAATGGACAATTGAGAACTTTGGTTGATTCCCTACAGCAAAGCCGTATAAAAAAAGTACCTCAAGTTAATGATGTACTTTTTTTTATACTTTTATTCAAAACTGACACTTCAAATTTTAACACATATGACAAAAATTTATTTTGAATTTAAATACTTTGCAAATACTCTACTCATATACTTCATGGAATTCTTAGCTTCTTGCAATTCATTTGTATTTGCCCCTACCTCCATAAGTATTGCATTATCACTTAAATCTTGACTATAATAATCAATTCCACTAGGATATGTGAAAATTTTTCTATCTCTAATTAAGCCAGGATAAAGTGAGTTTGCTGTTTCTATAATAGAGTTTAAATTAGCTATATGGGCATCATGCCGTGGATCTAAATCTGTGGTTACAAACATAACCTTAGCTAATGATTCATTATTTATACTACATGTTACAGCTGATTTGTCATCTACTGCATCTCTATGAAGATCTATTATTAGATTGAAATCTCCGTAGGTCTTAAGGTGATTAGTAAGTGTAACTTTAGATTTTTCATAAGCAGCATTGTAATCTGTATCATGAACAGTCTTATCATGTATAACTGTAAATCCAAGAGTTTCTAGCTGTGCAGTAAGTTCATCTCCTACAGCTGCTACAGATGTAGACAAACCATTATTTCCTTCTGCATAGGACTCATTGGTATGGGTATGATATATTAGTATTCGTTTCTGAGAGTTATCTTCTGGATTTCCTACCACATCTACCGATTGATCTATTTTATTAATATCAGTATCCTTTAGCTGAAATGGATTTATTGCAATTTCTTTTACTTCTTTTGCGTGTTCCTTCACCTTTTCTATAGCTGTTTGATCTTTTAGATTGCCTTCATCTAAAAAACTTATTTCACTCCTTATTATTTCTAAAGGATTAAGAGTGAAATTTCCTATAAATTTAGTATCATCACTGTTTTCTGCTGGTTTTAGTGCACTTACACACTCACCAATAAGCTTCACATAAAAATTAGTTTTGTCTTTACTTTCATAAACATTATCATCCATAGCTGCTGTGGGTACCGAAAATCCTAAGGAAATTGCCATAATAAGTCCTATTATAATAAGCATAGCCCTAGCATTAAATTTACCAATAGCTTTCACCCTTTTGTTTTCCACCTTATCCCCTCCTGTTTAGCTCATAAATAGGTATAATTTTTACACTACTTACTTTAATTAATTTATATGAAGGGGATGTTGAATTTATTACTTAGATTACAAGAACTTACTCCACTGATCGCATTGAAGGCATACTTTCAATTGTAAATTCTTAATTGTCAATTCTCAACTCTTAATTTCCCATTGTCCATTGTCAATTGTCAACTGTCCATTGATATATCCCAACTCTCAACTCTCAATTGTCCATTGTCCATTGTCCATTGTCAATTGTCAATTAATTCAAGTAGGTGTTTATATCATCTAAGGTAAGTGCTGGCTGCAATGCTATATTTATGCCATTGGCGATTATTTTTGATACGCTATCTATTACTTTATCAATATCTTTGGGAGTTACTACCATACCACCTAAAGTCGGATCTAGTACCTCTTTGATTAATGATTCCTTTTCATCTTTATCCACGTCTTTTAACATATTATAGAAGGCGCTTCCTTTGGTAGATGACTTGATTAAATTATCCAAAACTAAATCTATAACATCATTTGCTATAGTCCCTGCATGGACGACTGTAGGCACTCCTATAGCAATGACAGGCACTCCTAAGGTATCTTTGCTAAGCTCCAACCTTTTGTTGCCTATTCCTGCTCCTGGTGCTATTCCTGTATTCCCCATTTGTATGGTTCTATTTACTCTCTGGGTCCTTCTTGAAGCAAGAGCATCTATACATATTATTAGACTTGGCTTTACCTTATCTACAATTCCCTTTATTATCTCACTAGTTTCCATTCCAGTAAGCCCTAAAACTCCAGGCGCTATAGCACATACTGGCCTAACTCCTTCATCAATATCATCAGGAACATATTCTTTTAGATGTCTACTTACCATAACCTTAGACACAACCTTTGGTCCAACGGCATCAGCAGTAATATTCCAGTTTCCAAGGCCTACTACTAGTGCTGTCATATCTTCCTTCAAATCCACAAGTTTTGTTAATTCCTTAGCCATAACCTGGCTTACATCAATGATTCTTTGCCCATCATAGTAAACAAGCTCAGGAAATTCTAAGGTTATATAGTCTCCTTTTGGTTTTCCTATGATTTTAGCTCCCTGGTCATCTGTAATTTTTACCACAGAAACTCTAACATTATTATCAATATATTCCTCCGATTCCACTCCAGATATGTCACTGCCATTGCTTTCAGTATAAATCTCCCTAGCTTCCAGGGCTAAATCTGTCCTTACACTATAATCTATTTCTTGTTCAATATCATTTTCTTTTCCTTTTTCTTTCATCTTTACACCTCATTTATGAAATTATCCTATGATAAAATCCAATTTCTTATTGATACACTTAGCTTTTCCTAAAATATCTTACATATACTTTTAATTGAAGCTAAATTCTACTTGAAGTACATAAAATTTAGTGATATAATAGCTGTTGTTATATGAACTCGTAAGCAGGTTTCCCCAAAGCTGCCACTGAGATATGATAAAACTACAAGGGGGTGAATTAATAATGGCAAACATTAAATCAGCTAAAAAGAGAATTAAAGTTACTCAAGCTAAAACTATGAGAAATACTATGTTGAAATCTTCTTTAAAAACTACAATAAAGAAATTTGAAGCTGTAATTGCAGCTAAAGATACTGCAAATGCACAAGAAAGTTTCAAAACTGTAGCTAGAGCCCTTGATATGGCTGCTTCTAAAGGAATAATACATAAGAACAAAGCAGCTAAGAAAAAATCAAGATTAGCAGCTAAGTTAAATGGATTATCTGCTTAATAAATAAACCGGTGAATTTTCACCGGTTGTTTATTTTTTTGCTAAATTTTAATATAGTGTAGCTTACCTATTCATCATAGTTTTCACCATGAGCATTTCTATTTCATTTTTATTATCCACTGATTTACTCTTCATTTCAACTTCTGTGGCAAGACATAATTCTATGTTCTTTTTTAAAGCTTCTACTGAAAACTTTTTGCTTTGAATTATCATTTTCTCTGCAATATAGGGATTTAAATTATATTCTTTAACTATTTCTTCTTTCTTTACACCTTTTGAAGTTTTAACTCTTAATGCAAATAAAAGTTTAAATTGTCTTTCTATCATGGAAAGAATTTTAGGTGGTTTTTCCCCTCTATAAATTAGTTGATTTAAAGTGTCTATAGCGGGTTTTATCTTTCTTTCTGACAAATAAGAAACTAGATTAAATATATCACTTTCTTTTTCGTAAGGTGCCATGGTTGTTATATCCTCTTTGGTGATTTCTCTATCTCCAGTATATAAAATTAGTTTTTCTATTTCATTTTCTACTATATTCATGTTGTTTTCAATTATAGAGCAAAAATATCCTAGTTCACTTCTACCTATAGATGCACCCTTTTCTTCAAAAATAGACTTTACCACACTTTGAAAATTCATTCCTTTTAACTTGTCTACTTTTACTATTTCACATACATTCTGCAGTTTTTTAACCCTATTACTAGGTTTTTCTCTATCATCTTCAAAAACATAATACATTATTATAAATGTATATGGTGGGACGTCCTTAAGATAACTTTTAAGGTCTTCTATATCGTTGTTTTTTTCATCTTTTTTTCCCTCTTTAAGGAAGTTAGCTCTGTAAATTTCCACCATCCTATATTCACTCATGAATGGAATAGTTTCGCAATTGTTTATAATCCAATTTAAATCAAGTTTATCTCCAGAAGTCTTTGTATAGTTGAAATCTACAAAATTATCATCAACTTTTAACTTCTTTATTTTTTCAATGGTTGTTTTTATAAGTCCTTCATCAGAACCACAAAATATATAACAATTTTTTAAATTATTTCCCTTTAAATCTTTTTCAAACTGCTCTAAAGTTATCACTTTAATTTCCTCCGCTCTTAACTTTCAATGTTCTCACTAGATTCTAATGGAGGTAGTTATGATATACCTCCCCATTAATCATCTTATAACTTTCGTAATAACATCCTGTTTTAATGTCACTTCTTTTTCTATTTATCTTTATTATATCATAGGTTTTGCTGAATAAATTAGGATTTTGTTCACTACAACACTGGATTACCATGATGCCCTCAGCACTAAACTTCTCATCAATAAAAAGTTTTTTTATTTGGTCCTTATATTTTAAATCTATAGTTAAGTTACCTTTATCCTTATGTACATCCATGGAGTAATTCTTTGATAGCTGAATATTTAAATCTTTATCAAATTCATCATATATTCTATCAATATCTCCATGTTCCTCATATACATATTTAAGCTTTACCTTCTCCGGACTTATCAAAATATTTTTATTCCCATAACACACTTGTATAACATCAAATTTCTTTCCTGCTATGAAATTAATCTCAGGATAAATTATGTACTGCTCCTTTACTACCAAAATCATTAATAAAATTGGTAAATATTTAAGGGATTTTACTCCTTTTTTTATTAGAATATATGCTAAGTAGAGAATAAGTATCATAATACCTTCTATATAGGTAAACGCTATGGGTGCAGGAAGTATTTTTACAAGAATTCCTTCTATGGAATTTATTATAAAGAGTACTGAGTTTGTCATCATAGACAATAAATTAAATATAAATGGTATCTTAATAAATATCAATAATAAATTTCCTAAGACTACTAAAAAATTATAAAAAGGAATCAATAAAAGATTAGAGATAAATCCACCCAGACTTACATAGTTAAAGGTCATTATTATATATGGCGTTGTAAATACCATAGAACTTATGCTTAAACTCACTGAAGATGCTATAAAATCCGGTAGCTTATAAAGCCATCTTCTTATCTTATTATTTAACATATATATCCCTAGTACTGCTAAAAAGCTAAGTACATATCCTATATCAAGGATATAATAAGGTTTTAAAAGTAGTAAGAAAAAGGCCGCAAAGGCAAGAGCTGAAATCCCGTCATATTTTTTTCTAAACTTCGGGCCTAAAACTAGTAAAAGTATCATTATAAAGGCTCTTATTGTGGAGCTCTCCCCTCCAGTAAAAACAACATAAAAGAGCAGAACTAAAAGAGATAATTTATAGCCAATTATCCCACTTAACATATTATAAATTAAGGTAACGTGTAACCCAGACACACTTATTATATGTGATATACCTAATATATTAAATTCTTCCCTTTTATCATAATCAATATAACTAGAATCGCCACAGCTTACTGCAAGAACTATCGCTGCGCCTTCTTCATCTGTAGACTTTACAAGTAAATTATATAGCTCACTTTTAAGCTTATAGCCTTTATATATTAAATCTTCACTTAAAGGTTCTTCAGCATTAACCGTAAAATCTCCTATAATGCCTTTTGTATAATCTACATTAGGGGTAAAATCCCCTTTTAAAA
>DAMAVY010000177.1:0-4857 GCA_032077725.1 Clostridium sp.
ATATTAAATACTTATATCTTTTAAAAAATTTAGTTTTTCTTAACATCATTTATATTCCTATGATTATTTTTATATCCCTATATATTTTTTATAGGAACATGAAAATAAATATAAAGTGGTTTTATAGTATTTTTATCTTAGGTGTATTGGGCTATTTAGTGTGTATTTTTAAGGTTCCAATGGAGTACTACATTTCTTTATCTTATGGATATAATATTGTATTAAAAAGTACAATGCCATATAAAATATTATTATGTGTCAACGGAGCTTCATTTTACATGGGTGTTAAGAGCTTTAGATATAAACATAGTATAAAGTGGGGCACAGTCCTTATAACATTAGCTTCTTTATTATTTATAGGAACAACAGCGGTGGTTATTAAAAATATTGAAGACATGGGTTATTTGCTTATAGGGGATTTAGGCTGGATAATAGTATTGTATAGTAGTATTAGTACCTTTAAAGAAAAATCTATAAAGCATAATATATGAAATAAAAGCTGTTTAAGAACTTTATGATTCTTAAACAGCTTTTTATAGTTTAAAGGATTAACATAAATAGAATTATTTTAAATTTATTTAGACAACCTTTAAAGGGGTTACCTACCTTCTCTTTTGCTTTGATTTTTTGATGTGTTTTTGGAAGAAACCTTGGGTTTGTTATAGCTTGAATTTTTTGCTTTACCTAAGTTCTTTGACTTATTATAGCTTGAAGTTTTAGTTTTACTTGAAGCTTTAGATTCATTATAACTTGAAGTATAAGTTTTGCTTGAAGCTTTAGATTCATCATAGCTCGATGTATTAGTTCTGCTTGAAGCTTTGGAATCATTATAGATTGAAGTATTAGTTCTACTTGAAGCTTTGGAATCATTATAGCTCGAATTATTAGTTTTACTTGAAGCTTTGTACTTATTATAACTTGAAGTTTTACTTTTACTTGAAGCTTTTAGATTATTGTGATCTGAATCTTTATGAATATCATAGATAGAAGATTTGATGTCTTCTTTTGGTGAAACACTATTTATATCAACATCGTCTGCGCTATTAGATTCAGCCTTTACAGTTTTGGATCTATGTTTAACTCTAATTTTACTTTTATTTTTGTTAATTCGACGAGGGGTAGCTCCTATTAAACAATTTTTGCCGTTACCTATTAAATCTTCTCTATGGCAACTTATTAGCGCTTCTTTTACCTTTGTATAATTATCTGGATTTTCAAATTGAAGTAGAGCTCTTTGCATGTTTTTCTCTTTTTGAGTTTTAGGAACATATACTTCTTCTCCAGTCATAGGATTTATTCCGGTATAGTACATTGTAGTTGATAAACTCCCAGGAGTAGGATAAAAATCTTGAACTTGTTCTGGCATATGGCCCATTTGTTTTATATACTCACTTAATTCCACAGCCGCCTCGAGGTCACTACCAGGGTGGCTGGACATAAGATATGGTACCAAGAATTGATTTTTGTCAAGTTTTTCATTTGTTGCTAGATATTTATCAGTAAATTTATCATAAACTTCTTTAGAGGGTTTCCCCATTAGATTAAGAACTTTATCATTTATATGTTCTGGGGCTACTTTTAATTGACCACTTATATGATGTTCACATAATTCATTAAGAAATTTTGGATTTTTATCATGGATCAAATAATCATATCTAATTCCAGAACGTACAAAAACTTTTTTCACATTAGGAAGTTCTCTTACTCTTTTTAGAAGACTTGAGTATTCAGTATGGTCTATTATTAGGTTTTTACATGGAGTTGGGAACATACATTGTCTATCCTTACAAACACCATGGTCTATTTGCTTTTTACAAGCTCTTTGTCTGAAGTTAGCAGTTGGACCACCTACATCATGGATATATCCTTTAAAATCACTATCCTCCGTCAAAAGTTCTGCTTCGGAAACTATGGAATCTTGGCTTCTATTTTGAATAACTCTACCTTGATGATAGGTGAGAGCACAGAAGGAGCAACTTCCAAAACATCCTCTATGACTTGTAATTGAAAATTTAACTTCATTAAGGGCAGGTATTCCACCAGCTTCTTCATAAATAGGATGGTACGTCCTAGTATAAGGAAGGTTATATACTTTATCCATTTCTTTTGTTGACAGTGGATGCTGTGGTGGATTTTGCACTACAAATCGATTATCATAAGGCTCTACAATAACTTTACCCCATACAGAGTCTTGTTCTCTAGAAGTTAAATAATAGCTTTTAGCATATGCTTTCTTGTCAGATATAACTTCATCAAAGGTAGGAAGAACTATATGGTCTTTTAGTTTATCTATACTATTAGTAGCATAACAAGTTCCTCTTACAGAAGTTATGTTGCTAACTGGTTTTCCGTAACTTAGTAGAGTAGCAACTTCTACAATAGGCTTTTCACCCATACCATAAATTAAAAGGTCAGCCTTGGAATCAAGTAAGATACTTTTCCTTACTTTGTCATCCCAATAATCATAATGTGCAAATCTTCTAAGGCTAGCTTCAATACCTCCAATGATTATAGGTACATCTTTATATGCCTCTCTTGCTCTGTTGCAATATACTATTACAGCTCTATTGGGTCTGAATCCACTTTTTCCACCAGGAGAATAAAGGTCATCATGTCTCTTCTTTTTGGCAGCTGTATAATGATTTACCATGGAGTCAATATTTCCTGAATTTATAAGAAAACCATATTTAGGTTCTCCAAGCTTTTTAAAGTCATCACATGACTCCCAGCTAGGTTGAGCAATAATTCCAACTGAAAAGCCTTCACTTTCTAAAGTTCTCCCAATTATAGCAGAACCGAAGGAAGGGTGATCTATATATGCATCACCAGTTATAATTATAAAATCTAGCTGAGATATACCTTCAGCTTTCATATCTTCTTTTGAAATTGGTAAAAATTTGGTGTTATTTTTCATAAGCTTTCTTATATTAATCTTACCCTGAGTAATTAAATCTAAAAGGCTAATAATAATTATATTGGTAAGTTAAAAATAAGATGCCTCCTCTCTCGCACTATTGTACATTAAACTATATTAACACAATAACAAGTAAATATGAATATAAATAAATGATATATAAGATAAGTTTGTATAGCAAATCATAGAAAAATGAAATATAATAGAGTAAGGTCGTGGTATTTAATAAATATGGACAAATTCAACGACATTTTGAATAAAATAGTTGCAAATTTAAATATGTGGACTATAATAATATAAGTAAAAATATTTAATTAGGTGGTGAGAATTTAATGGACGGTGGGCCTTTGTGTGAGGACTATTATAATAATAAAAATAATAAAATAGGTGAAGTTGGAGGGATACTGTTTATTAAGTTGTAAGGCGCTTTATATACATTTTCCTCTAATTTAGGAGGAAAGAATATGGAAAAACTATCAGAATTTTATTTAAGTAATATTTTAAACAAATGTGTTTATGATGAGTTAAATTATTATATCGGAAAGCTAGTAGATATTTATGTAACAACAGATAATGGATATCCAAGAGCCATAGGGTATAAAATTAAAACTAGAAGAGAAATTGGAAATTATGAATTTAGAACCATTGATGTGTATAATGACAATGGTAAATATATTATTAAGGTAGTTCAAGTAAAAGATATTATCCCAAGAAAATACTCATATCTTTTGTCAAAGAACTTATTGGATAAAGATATTGTAGATGTAAATGGAAAGAAAATCGTTAGAGTTAGCGATCTTAAAATAGTTAAAACAAATGGATATTTGACAGTAGTTGGAGTAGAATCTGGTACACTTGCCATTGCAAGAAAGATTGGTGTTGAAAAAGCTATAAAATGTGTATACAGCGTATTTAAGAAAACACCAAAGCAAAATATAATAAGTTGGGAAAGTGTTCAATCCCTAGAAATGGTGGATTCATCATTAAAGTTAACTACTCCTTATAATAAATTAAGTAGATTACATCCAGCAGACGTAGCTAAAATTGTTGAAGATTTATCGCCAGAGGATAGAGTTAAGGTTATTGATGGTCTTGATATAAATTTGGCCTCAGACACTTTAGAGGAACTTGATCGTGACATTACTCAAGATATATTGAAAAATCTTAGTGAAGAAAAAGCAAAACAAATTTTAGATATTATGCCCAATGATGAAATAGCAAATATGTTAGATGATTTAGATGAAGAAGCTACTAATAAAGTGTTTGTAAATCTAGACAATGATGATGAAACTGAAATAAGAGATCTTATGAAGTATGAAGATGAAGTGGTTGGAAATATTATGAATACGGAGTTTATATCTTTCAATATAGATATAACCATAGAGGATACTATTAACATTCTTAGAGAACTTAAGCCTGAGGAGGAAGTATCACATTATATTTATATTATTGACAAAGATGAAAGACTACAAGGAACCATATCACTGAGAGATCTTATAATATTTGATCCACAAGTTATGTTAAGATCTATTATGAATACTGAAACCTTTAAGGTTTCAGATAAAGATGAGATAGAAGTAGCTATAGCAACTGCTGTAAAATATGACTTATACTCGGTGCCAGTAATTGATGAGGATGAAAAATTATGTGGAATAGTAGTTATAAATGATGTTATAGAACAAATTTTATCTACTAGCTGGAAACGAAGGATTAAGAGGATGGCATAGAAGCTGTTTTAGATTTCTAGGACATAAAAATCATATGTGTTTGGACAATTTTTATCTCAGGCGTTGTTATGGAACAAAATGCCACAGCGGATTGAAATTAAAATAAAATTTAATCATATTCGAATAAATAAGAAGTGCTCCAATTAGATGAAGTTATGTCTAATTGGAACACTTTTTTTATATTTCCAGAGTAAACTCCTGCTTACTTTGTTTAGA
>DAMAVY010000177.1:4867-6764 GCA_032077725.1 Clostridium sp.
GGCCCAAATCGAAGATTTGGATTCTCACTTGTAAAAATTACAAAATTAATTATAATATGTTAACTTGCTTCATATATTAGCATATGGAGGTGAAGAACTTTGAAGAAAAAATTTGAAGTTGTGACTTCAATATTATTAACAATTCTAATTACAATATTATTGTTCATAGTAGTGAGAATCCACTTTATTGTAGAAGAATATGAAGTATATATATATAACGGGATTAGCATTAATGACATAGATGTTTCCAATTTAACTAAAGAAGAGGCTATAGAAAAGATAAAAGCACAAGTGAACACTCATAGGGAAAATCGAAAGATAAAGGCTCAAGTAGATGAAAAGAATTATGAAATCTCTTATGAAGAGCTTGGCATAAGAGAAAACATAGAAGAAATTGTACAAGTAGCTTTAAATTATGGAAAAGGTGATAAAGTTATAGATAAATATGTGCATATACGGAAGGGTATAAAAAGAAATTTTAAAACTTCAATAACTTTAAATGAAGAGAATTTCAACCTATTTCTAAATAAAATAGAGAAGGAACAAAACAAGTCGCCTATAAATGCAACTATAGATCATGAGTGGAGTGGATTTATAATAACTCCTGATGAAGTTGGGAGAACTGTAGATGGAAATGAACTTAAAAAAAGTATAAAAGAAGAAGCAGATAAGGATTCTGGTAATGAAGATATAATTGTTAGTGTGAATTTTAAGAAGGAATATCCTAGAATTATGGAGATTAATTTAAAAAGTATAGACACATTGATATCATCATACACAACAAGTTTTTCTAACTCAGGATTTGGAAGATGTAGAAATATTGAAATTGCAGCAAATTATATAGATAATGCAGTACTTTTACCTGGTGAGGAATTTAGTTTTAATAAGATAGTAGGGGCTACTTCTAGCTCAAAGGGCTTTGAGTATGCAAAAGTAATCAAAAATGGAGAATTTGTAGATGAGATTGGTGGGGGAGTATGTCAAGTTTCTTCTACATTATATAATGCAGTATTGAAAAGTAGTTTGTATGTAAGTGAAAGAAAAAATCATAGCAAGAAAATTTCTTATGTCCCTATGGGGCAAGATGCAATGATAGCTTATGGTGCTTCAGATTTCAAATTTGTAAATACCTATAGTTATCCTATTTTAATTGAATCTATTGTGCAAGATAAACAATTAACTTTTAATATATACACAAATCAAGAAGAAAAGGGAAGTTATTATGAAGTTTCTAATGAAATAGTAAAGGAAATTAAACCTAAAAAAGAAATTATTTATGATTATGGATTGAGCAAGGGGAGTGAAATAATAGTACAACAAGGGAGAAATGGATATGTAGTTAATACATATAAAGTTAGATATACAGATGGTAAAGCTGTAGAGAAAATATTAGTAGGGAAAAGCATATATCCAAGCAAGAATACTGTTATTAAAAAGGGAAAGAATTAATATTATCTAGTTGTAGTGAATAAAATCTACAGCTAGATATTTTTTTAAAAAAAATACCAAATTTTGAAGGTATTTTACAGTTACTTGTAGAAATATAAGAATTAAACTATCATGTAGGAGGAATTTGTTATGAATGAAAAGGCAGAATTAATAGAAAAGATCGTAGATAATATTGAAAAGGTTATAATTGGAAAAAGAGAAGAGATATATAATATTATGAAAGGTATGATTGCTGGAGGTCACATTTTAATTGAAGATGTACCCGGAGTTGGTAAAACTACTTTAATAAAAGCTATAAAAGAAAGCTTGAATCTTTCATATAGTAGAATTCAGTTTACTCCTGATTTGCTTCCATCTGATATAACAGGTATTTCTATTTATAATGCTAGCACTGGAAAGTTTAGTTTTAATAAAGGACCCATATTTTCCAATATAGTACTTGCTGATG
>DAMAVY010000178.1:0-6752 GCA_032077725.1 Clostridium sp.
CAAAAGTGCCTCAATTTTGGGATAGGAATAAAGCAGATAACAGAATACTTCAAGTATGTAGAGGCTTAAAAGATGCTGGAGAGGAAGTTATATTAATTACTAAGGATACTTTTGAACGAATTAAAGCCGATATAGTAGAAGTGAAGAGTGAAGATTTTTATGAAAAAGTAGTTCCTGAAGAAAACGACCAATATACTGGTAGAATAGAAGTATATATTTCTACGGAGAAACTTTCTGAATTTTATTCAAAAAAATTTATATCAAAGGAAGATGTAGTGTGTTACTCAGAAGAGCGTGATGAATATTATAATCCAGTGCTTTATGCAAATCAGTTTTTAGTAATGCATTCATTAGAAAATAAAAAACAAAGTGCATTAGGTAGGGTTGATGGTGAAAATATTGTGACCTTATATTATAAAGATTATAAGCCACTTGGTTTAAATACTAGAAATGTAGGTCAAAGATTTATGCTAGAATGCTTATTTACAGATTCTAATTTAGCACCACTTAGCATAATAAAGGGACCAGCTGGTACTGCAAAAACCTTGTTTTCATTAGCAGTAGGTCTGCAAAAAATCATTGAGGATGAAAAGGGAGAATATAGAAAAATATTAGTGTGTAGGCCTAACGTTACCATGGACGAAGAAATAGGTTTCTTACCAGGAACGGAAGAGCAAAAAATATCTCCTTTTATGAGACCGATATTTGATAATTTAGAAGTATTAGTGGATTCCGATGAAAAAGAAAGATATAAAAATGAAAAAGAATTACACGATAAGGTTAATGAATTATTTGATAGAAGGATAATAACTACTGAGGCCATAGCTTATTTAAGAGGTAGGTCTATAATTAAACAATGGGTTATTATTGATGAAGCTCAAAACTTATCGCCAAAACAAGTGAAGGCAATAACTACAAGAGTAGGTATTGGGACAAAACTTATACTAATTGGCGATCCAGAACAGATAGACCATCCTTTTATGGATTCTAGATCAAATGGGCTGTGTTACGCATCTGAGAAGATGAAAGGAAGTAAATTGTGCTATCAAGTAACTTTGAAATATGATGAGTGTGAAAGGTCACCATTATCATATGAGGCAGCTAAGCTTCTGTAAGTGACGATTTAAATTTTATATTTGGCAAGTTGAAGCTAAGTGACGGTGTAAAAATCTACATTGAACAATGCATAGAAAAAATTAATGAGTATCTTAGGGGTACTCATTAATTTTTTACCCTTACTCAATTATATTTTATCTGATGTATAATTGAAAATAACCATAAAAAATCACATGGAAATATGATATACTAGGATTATTGTAAAAGTAGTGGAGGAGTCATTGAAGTTTCATTAAGATAAAAATAAAGTGTTTGCATATAAGATGAGTGCATATCTAAATTATTTGTTAGGATATTTACATTTATAATTTCACATCATCATATGGTGAATTAAATATATATTTAGGTAATGAATAGAAAAAACTTAATTAAGGAGAGAAAATTATGAGACTTAGAAAAAAACACTGGGCAAGACCGGAGCTTGAAGCTAGTGATGTTGTAATACATGACAAATATGACCTTTGTGGAAAATGGAATGAGGAATTTGGAAATAATAATCCTATACATTTAGAACTTGGCTGTGGAATGGGAGGCCATATAAGTCAAAGAGCAAGTGAAAATAGAAATGTAAATTATGTTGGGATTGACCTAAAGGATGAAGTAGTAGTTTATGCGCTAAGAAAGATTTTAGATTCTTTTAAAGATGTTGAAGAAGTAAAACAAATAAATGCAAGACTTATGGTTTTAAATATAATGCTCATAGATAATGTATTTGGTAAGAATGAAGTTGATAGAATATATATTAACTTTTGTAATCCGTGGCCAAAGAAAAGTCATAACAAAAGAAGGCTTACTTATACTAAATTTCTAGAATTCTATAAAAAATTCTTAAAACCAGAGTGTGAAATTTGGTTTAAAAGTGATAATGTAGAGTTATTCGAAGATTCAAAGGAATATTTTAAAGAGAGTGGATTCTCATTAGAATATGTCACTTATGATTTACATAATAGTGATTTTAAAGACAATATAGTTACTGAATATGAAAGAAAGTTTACATCCATGGGAATGAAAACTATGTTTTTGGTAGCAAAGTTAAAAAGTAATCAATAAAGATTTCGACGAAATAAATTTTCAAATAATCAAATGAAGATTTTAACTATAAAAAATCTAGAATAATGTAGTAAAGATTTTAACAGAAACATCCACATTAGATCCACAAATGGGTTTTAGTGTGGATTATTTTTATATGGCTAAATTATGTTTTTCATAAAAACTATTATTAGTAATCTCAATAGATGTATTCATTATTATAGTAGTTTCCAATATACATTGAATTAAAATAACCCTATTGATACAATAACCATGGTTAAATATTAATAGAAAAAGTAGGAATATTAATTAGATAAATAGATTAGTATTACACGTACAAAATTAATGGGGGGAAACATTAGATGAAGAAGAAAACATTGGCACTTGCTATAGCTATGACATTAACTATGAGTTTTGCAGTAGTAGGATGCGGTAAAAAAGAGGTAGCAAAGGAAAATAAAGTTACACAGGAAAGCAAAGCAACAGAAGAAGCAGTACAATTTGAGGGTAAGTATATTGTTGATGCTACATATGTAAAAGAGAATATGAAAAATGAAAATGTTTTACTTATTGATGCCCGTGGAGAAGAACAGGCAAAGAAAGGTACTATAGAGGGCTCTATTGCTATGGTATGGCAAGCAATCGCATCTGTTCAAGATGGAAAATCAGGAGATCCTATGTGGGGAACTGTTCTTGATGCTGATAAATTAAGTGAAAAATTAGGTTCGCTTGGCATTACTAAAGATAAAGAAATTATTCTTTTTGCTGCAGCTAAAGATGGCTGGGGCGATGATGGAAGAATATTATGGGAATTAGTTGCTGCAGGATATGAAAATGTAAAAATGGTTGATGGTGGCTTTAGTGCTATGGAAAAAGCTGGTCTTCCAGTAGTTAAAGAAGTGGCTGTTCCAGTTCCAGGAGAAGTTAAAATTGATAAGATAGATAATACTCATCTAATTAATACTGATGATTTAAAAGCTATTTATGATGATGTTAAAATTGTAGATGTTCGTGCTGATGAAGAGTATGCAGGTGAAACATTATATGGAGAAGCTAAAGGTGGACATTTGCCAGGAGCAATTCATATTAAATATACAGATTTATTCAATGAAAAGGGTACATTAAAATCTAATGATGAGATTACAAAGATATTTGAAGATGCAGGAATTTCTAAAAATGATAAAATTGTAACTTATTGCACTAAAGGAATTCGTTCTGCTTATATGCAATCAATTCTTGAAATGTGTGGATTTAAAGATTCACTAAACTATGATGAATCATATTACAGATGGTGTGCAGTAGAAGAAGTAGAAAAATAAAATAGTATATTTTTATAATTAGAGTATCCTTTGTAAAAGCAAAGGATACTTTAACTATAAAAAGGAGTACATAATAAATATTTTTTAAGGAGAAACCGTATGGGCAAAATTTACAAAAATAAAAGAAAACATGTAACCCAGATTACAATTATAGTTATAATAATTTTAGTTACTCTAGCATATTTTTTCGTACCATCATTTAATTCTAAGATAAATGGTATAGTAATGTTATTTAGTTCTATGAGTGTAGAATCGATTATTGGATATATAAGATCTTTTGGGGTTTTTGCAGTGGTTATTTCGTTTTTCTTAATGGTGTTTCAGTCGGTAGCTGCACCATTACCAGCATTTCTTATAACTTTTGCTAATGCAGCTTTATTCGGATGGTGGCAGGGTGCAGTTTTGTCTTGGGTTAGCTCTATGGCAGGTGCTGGGTTATGCTTTTATATAGCGAGAGTGCTTGGACGAGATGGTGTAGAAAAGATTACTAATAAATATGCAATGGATAGCGTAGAGGGATTTTTTGAAAAGTATGGCAAACATACAATTTTAATCTGCAGATTATTACCCTTTGTATCATTTGATTTTGTTTCATATGCAGCGGGTCTTACTTCTATGGAATTTGCACCCTTTATAATTGCTACGGGAATCGGTCAATTACCTGCTACAATAGTTTACTCATATGTTGGTGGCATGCTTACTGGAGGTGTACAGAAGGTTGTAACAGCCTTATTAATTCTATTTGCAGTTACTGTAATAGTATTTATGTTTAAGCAAATATATGGTGAAAGACAGAAAAAAACTCAGTAACATATTAAAGAGAAAGTGATAAAAGAACAAAGTTACCATTTAGAAAATTATATTGTATGAAGGCTATGTTTGAGTGTATCTAAACTGTGATTGCAGGGAATAGGTATCAATGATATAATTTGGTATAAAAATTGGAGGTAAAAATACCTCTTATTTTTATGCTAAGGAAAGGGCGTGTGACAAAGGATCATGATTAAAGGAGAAATAAGTATAAAAACTCATCAATTTCTAAGCTTTACCAGCATATTTGCAAAGCTTTTACCAGGTGAGAATGTATTTTGGCCAGGTTGTGCAATTTTATCTATGGGAGAAGAAATAGTTTTCAAAACCTATGAACTTTTAAAAACTCAGATCCCTGATTTACAGCTTAGCACTATGTGCTGTGGAAAGCCATCCCTTCATATTTCACAAAGTAAGTCTTTTAATAAAAAGAAGAACTTTTTAAATAGTGTATTCAAAATGTATAGTGTAAAAAGGATTTATACTCTTTGCCCCAATTGTCAACATACCTTGTCAATATATAGTAATTGCGAAATAATTTCAGCATGGACAGTTATAGATAAAGCTATACCTAGAGAGAAATACAGTACACATAAAGGTGAAAAATTATCACTGCATGATCCTTGTCCAGTAAAAGACCATTTAGAAAATACAATTGCAGCGAGAAACATATTGTGTAAACTTGGAGTTGAAATATTAGAATTTGATAATAATAGAGAGAAAACAATTTGCTGTGGCAAAAAAAATATGATTATGACACTTGAGCCTGAAAAGGGGCAAAAACTTTTTGGGCTTCGTGAAAAACAAGCACCATCTAGAGAGGTTGTAACATACTGTGCTTCTTGTGTAGATACCTTTCGCCAAAATAATTTTAAAGCTAATCATATTTTAGAATTGTTATGGAATGAAGAAGTAAATATGTCTTGGAAAAATAGATATAAGGTTGTAAAGAGAGTTAGGAAGGAAAAGAAGTAATGTTAGATACATATGGAAGAAAATACGTAGATAAAATATTTATAAAGGGTGGAAACATATTTTTAAATATGGGATTAATACCAACTCATATTACAATTATGGCGGCCATAATTGGAATTTCTGGAGCAGTAGCTTTTGGATTTCATAAGTTTATTTTATCCATTATTTTATTGTGGTTATCTGGATATTTGGATGCAGTGGATGGGTCTATGGCGAGAAAAAGTGGAAAAACCTCTTCTATTGGTACACTATTAGATATTTGGCTGGATAGAGTGGTGGAGTTATCATATATAATTGCTTTTGGAGTACAGTGCCAGGATGCAATTTTTAGTTTACTTATATTAGTTTGTTCCATTGTTCTTTCCATGACAGTTTTTTTAACTAGTGGAATGTTAATAGAAAATACAGGTATAAAAAGTTTTCATTATCAAGCTGGCTTAATGGAAAGAACAGAAGGCTTTATAATGTTCACTATAATGATAATTTTTTATTTACATATGAAAATTACTGCATTTATTTATGCCATGTTAATTTTATATACGGCAATACAAAGGCTATTTATAACCATTAAAGCATTAGGAGGTAACAATGAAAAATAAGAAATTGCTATGGATTTTTTTAATTTTCTGCATAGTATTTACTACATTTGGGCTTGTGGGATGCAATAAAAATGAGAGTAAAAATGAAGTAGTAACCCTATATGGATGGGGTGGAGATGAAAGAGTAAATAAATGGATTGATACAGAGCTAGCGACCTACGTGAAGAAAACTTATAATATTACACTTAATCGTGTACCTATGAATATTGATGAAATTTTATTAAAGTTAACCAATGAAAAAAGTTCTACTGAGAAGGGGTCAATTGATCTTATTTGGTTAAATGGAGAAAATTTCTATTATGCAAAACAAAATGATTTATTACATGGCCCATTTGTAGATGAATTAGAAAATGCACAGAATAATTTGGACTTAAAAGGCGATGCAGCAAATATGGATTTTGGCTATCCAACAGAGGGTTATGAAGCTCCATGGGGAACTGCCCAATTCGTATTTAATTATGACAGTGAGAAACTAAAAAATCCGCCAACAAATGCTGAAGCATTAAAAAAATTCGCAATAGATAATCCAGGTAAATTTACTTATCCAGAGTCAAGTGATTTCACAGGTTCAGCCTTTATTAGAACTGTACTTTATGATATAGTGGGATACGAAAAGCTAAAGAGTTTACCAGCAGATTATGATGTGGTAAAGGAAGCTATGGCACCTGCATTAGAGTTTTTTAAAGAAATAAAGCCTTATTTATGGAAGCAGGGAGAAGTATATCCTAAAGATTCAGCTCAGCTAGATAGCTTATATCAAGATGGTGAAGTTGATATAGCAATGGACTATAATGCTAATAAGGCACTTAGTAAGGTTGTTTGTAATAGTTGGCCAGCATCAACTAGGACCTTTGTATGGGATAATGGAACTCCATTTAATACTCATTATTTAGCTATTGCAGCC
>DAMAVY010000179.1:0-2318 GCA_032077725.1 Clostridium sp.
CGCATATTTCATTTATTAAGGATGAGCAAAGCTTTAGGGCCTTAGATGGAGAAAAGTCATTTAGTGTTAAAATATCTTGTAGGCAGTATAGAAATTCTGGTGAGTTTATGTGTTTATCAAGAGTACCTTGAGAAATATTGGAATTCTTTATTAAATGGGAATTATATAAACGTCTTAAAATTTTGTTTTTTGTTTCTTTAAGTTGGAAAATTTCCATAAAATCCCCTCCGTTGTTTACTATATATGTGTGTAAAAAAATTATACTTTGTATACCTATTTTATCATTTATATATAATTTATCCTATTGAAAATATTAATATCCTAGGTTATATTATATACTTATATAAGCTATAATAAAGGTGCTCCTATTTAATTAAAATTATTATTATATAAATAAGTAACTATAATATTTAATTATATATAGAAATTAGTTTGTAACTTTCAAAATTATTCTATACCTTAATAAAAAAAACTTCCAATTTATATTTATTTTCTATATAATTTATTTAAGTACTACATAGGAGGATTCAATGATAAAATTAATAAAAGAAATTGATGTATATATATTAGAATTTGTAAATAGAAAAATAAGATGTAAAGCTTTGGATGGTGTTATGTCGTATATAACATTTTTGGGTTCATCTGCTTTCTGCGCGATATTTGTAATTATAACATTTTTGCTTAGAGATAAGGGTACTAAAAATTTAGGAATTTTAACCGCACTATCTATTATTACATCTGGAGGAATTACTTATATCATAAAAAGACTAAAAAATAGAATAAGGCCTTATATTAAAATACCTACTTTAGTTATAAAAAAAATAGGGGTTGATGACTATTCATTTCCTTCAGGACACACTACTGCTGCCTTTTCCGTTGGAGTTAGTATTGCTCTGAGCTTTTCAAGTTTGGCTGTAATTTCTATCATAATTGCAAGCCTTGTGGGCTTTTCAAGAATATATCTTGGAGTGCATTATCCTACAGATGTTGGAGCAGGTGCAGTTGTAGGAACTCTGAGTGCGCTATGCATGTACGTAATTGTTTAACTGCTACATATATAATAAGCTTATTTAGTAGGATAAGGAATTAGAGATAAATCTAATTCCTTATCCTTGTTGTTTTTTAATAATTTTGACTTATTATCTTAACTTTATCCGATGACTACCCGCCCTAAGACTCCCATCTTCTGCAAGCGGGAGTTAAGGGCGGCTACGCGCCTTTCTAACGATTTCTCCTAAAGGACAACGATTTCTCCTAAAGGACAACGATTTCTAAGTATCGAAAATACTGATACTAAGAACTCTGTTAGTAAGCATCGAAAATACTGATGCTAAGAACTCTGTTAGTAATCTTCAGGTGGAGTTAAAACGACCTCTGAAGCCAAGAACTCTGTTTATGTTATTAACGAAGTATGGTATACTAATTTTGTTATTTAGTTGACACTCAGTCTGGCTAAATTGAAGAGTTGCATAAGCTTGAGGGGCAAATCAAGCTTCTTTTTCTCGCGCTGTAAGGGAGGACGCTCCACTTCATATACATTCGGTGGAGTAAGTTCGCTTAGCTAAATCGAAGATTTAGAGGCTCACTTAATAACTAAGTAGGAGGGTGAAATTATGGAGTTAAAATATAAAGAAAAGTTTAAAGTTAAGTTCCACGAGGGAGATTTCAAGGGGAATGTTAAATTATTTACAATCATGGATTATATACAACAAGTAGCAGAATCCCATGCTGAAATTATTGGGGTAGATTTTGAATCAATGATGAATCAGGGGCTATTTTGGGTTGTTTCGAGAATGGAAATATCTATGGAAAGATATCCAATTGTTGGAGAAGAAATATCTTTAGAGACTGAACTTGGTGGTGCGGAAAAAGTTTTCATGAAGAGAAGATTTAAGATTATAAATAATGAGGGTTGTGTAATAGGAAAGGCATTGTTATACTATTTGATTCTAGATATGAAAAATAGATTTCCACAAAAACCTTCTATATGCCCAGTTGATATAAACATTAATACGGGTGATGTTGTTGATAATAAACTAAATAAAATAAAAATGCCAGGGGAAATTATAGAAACTGTTAAAAGAGAAATTTACTATAATGATATCGATATAAATAATCATGTTAATAATGCTAGATATTTATGCTTTGTAGAAGACTTCTTTTCAATAGATTGGCATAGAAATAATGATATATCTTATATGCAAATAAACTTTATTAAGGAAATTAAACATGATGATCATCTTCTAATGAATAAATATCTAGAGGATGAAGAAAGTAAAATATACTGCATTAACGGAACTTCAGAAGATCCAAAGCAT
>DAMAVY010000179.1:2328-6744 GCA_032077725.1 Clostridium sp.
GGTGAAATTTTTCTAAATAACACTTTGGAAAGTAAAAAAGTATCCAGGGAGAAAAATCCTATCTGGATACTTTTTACAATTTGAATTTTAAAGACTTTTAATTATTTCAAATAAATTTATAGCAGCTTGCTTTGGACCATCCTTTTCTTTATTAGGAATTCCAAGGCAAGTTTTTATTTGTCCAACTTTAACGCCTGTGTTAAAGAATTCATTGAAGTACTTATCTATTAGCACATCAGTTTCGCCTTGCTTTTGGTGAGGACCAAAAGGATTTGCAAAATAGGATTTAACAAGGCCCATTTCAGAGGTTGTACCCTTAGCCATTCTAGCGCCATCTGTACATACTTTTATAGCATCATCAACATTATCAAAATAACTAACAGGACTTTCTCCATCAGCTATATCTTCGTAATTATTTGCATATAAGAATAAATCTACTGGATATCCTCTCATAATTTCTTTATAAGAAGATACTGGCATAACTAATCTTGCATTAGTTTTATCTGGATTCATAAAAATACTTCTATCAATCTCTTTAAATGCATAGCCTTGATCTAAGTCATCTAGTCTTACAAAGGCACCTGTTTCAGTACCGTATCCTAGCGGTTTTTCACCTTTACAATTTAGTTTAACCCATCCCATATCATCAAACACTATAGTCATATCACTGATGTAATCTTCACTTAAGCCTCTAAAGGCTTCTAGTGATTCTGATTTGCCTGCACCGCTATCGCCCATAATAATTACATTTGCTGATTTGCCATTCTTCATTACAATATTGACCATAGCTCCATGAATAGGTAAGTTGCCTCTCTTAATCATTATTAAATTATGAAGGGTTAAAGCCATTTTTTTCATATATCCAAAATAATCGATTTCTTCACTGTAATTAATGTATCCAAGCATTATATTATTTTTGTTATCATCGTAAAAAACAGTTTTCATTTCGCTACTATTATCTTTTGCACCAAAAACAAAGACAATATCAGGCTTTTTACCACTGTACTCTTCTTCTTTAGCCATTTCAAACAAGTTACATAGTGTTACACCATGAGCCATTAAATCTCTATGGAAATATATAAATGCCAAAAGGCCTCCAACTTTTGCCGGATAACAGAAGAAATGCTCTTTATCCATATAAGCGTCTATTAAAGGATTTTTGAAAACTTCTGTAAAATAGCCACTTCTTGTGTTTTTCTTTGGATAATTTATAAATGGTGCTTCTAAAACAATAGTATTAATAAAAGGTATGTCTTCTATGAGTTCATATTCGTAAGGACAAGGCCAAACAACATTGTTTAATATTAGACCAGCATTTGTGCCAGCTGATATTTGGCGGTATACTGAAGGCTCATTTGAAAGAATACTTTCTTGAACTTTACGGTATAAGTCTAGAACAAGCTTAGAAAACTTATTATTAGCTTCTACAAAACTAACTGTGGCAAGTCCGTCAGTAATTCTAGTATTTTGAATTATAGAGTATCTTTCAAGTTTTCTCCAATATCCATAGAAATCTTCTATAAAATTAAAAAAACCATCACTGTCACTTAATATTTTGAAGTATTTTGAGTTTAATGTTATAACCTCACTAGATTTAAGAACTGTTAAAAGTCTAAGAATGTCAATTAGCTCATCTACTAATTCTTCATCAGAATTAACTTTGCACAATGTTTGCTTTAAAAATTTAAATACCTTTGAATTCCTGCTGCTGATTTTATTGTAATATGATATAAGTACCCTTCTAAAACCATAGCTTTGTATAAGTTTTTCTATAGTATCGCAATACTTTGTCGAAAAGTTTATCATTACTTTGTCGTTACTTAATGAGAATTCTTTTTTCATATAAATCCCCTCCTGTAATATGTTAGTCTACCAATTTATTATAGCATAAAAAATAAATATATCAATAAAAATGAAATTTTTTATAATTTAAAATTCAATTGATATACAATTCGAAGTGTATTTATGGAGGTTTTAGAGATGCTTTTAATATTCATTGTATTATATAAGACAGATTGACGTTACCATGTTTCATATTCTTTCCAGTGGACCTTAAAGTGTTATATTCTCAAAATAAGTATCTTTTAGGAAATAAGTAATCTAAATTTTATCTGTAATCTCATGGGTAATAAACTTCTAGATGACAAGTTTTTCAAAAATAAGAAATATATTATCAATTTAACTTGAAAGTTGAAAATGATGAAATGTAAAGGTCTACATTGCAAAAAAATATTTTGATAATATAAAAATAAATCCCTTAAATATTTAATCATGAAAAAATAATCACAAAATATTCATATTGATAAATAATTCGCGGTAAAATTTCATAAATATAGTGATTGACAATAATGTTTGGCTAATCCATAATATAAATGGAATATTAACAATCAAATACAAAATTCAAAAAATTATAATGAATAGGGAAAATAAGGGGGAATAATGGTTGTCACAGGAAAAACGTTTAAAAAAAGCTGTAAGTAAAGAGTCGTTTATTTTTTTAGTGGTATTTTTAGGTATATTTATAGGAATCGGATGTCGTATGGGAACTGTAAATATGTTAAACACACTGATGAATACAGCATATAGTCTATTAATAAAAACCGTATTTTATATAATGGCAATTGCAGTTGTTGCAGGAGCTATATCAGCATTGCTTTCTGAGTTTGGAGTAGTGTCGCTTATAAATAAAATTCTATCGCCACTTATGAAGCCAATTTATGATTTACCAGGTGCAAGTGCTATAGGAATTTTAACTACATATCTTTCAGATAATCCAGCCATACTTACTTTGGCTGATGATAAGGGTTTTAGGAGATATTTTAAAAAGTATCAGTTACCTGCTTTGACTAATCTAGGAACAGCTTTTGGAATGGGGTTAATTATTACAACTTTTATGATGGGACAAAAATCACCAATAGGAGAAAACTTTTTAATTGCTGCTATAATAGGAAATGTAGGAGCTATAATAGGTAGTATTGTAAGTACAAGGCTCATGCTTCGTCAAACTGCGAAAATTTATGGGAAAGAAGAACTTTGTGTACAAGATGATGGTACTAGTTTTGATATGATGAAGTATAGAGAAGTGAGAGAAGGAAATGCAGCTGAAAGATCCATGACAGCTTTGCTTGAAGGAGGAGCTTCAGGGGTTGAAATGGGACTTGCTATTATTCCAGGAGTACTAATTATATGTACTCTAGTGTTAATGCTTACTAATGGTCCTTCTGCAGGAGGAGTATATACCGGTGCTGCATCAGAAGGCGTAGGCCTTTTACCTTGGATCGGAGGAAAGTTGCAATTTATATTAGTTCCACTATTTGGATTTAAAAGCCCAGAAGCAATAGCCTTCCCAATAACATCTCTAGGAGCTGTAGGAGCAGCTATTGGTTTGGTTCCTGAAATGTTACAAAATGGATTGATTGGTGGAAATGAAATTGCAGTATTTACAGCTATGGGAATGTGTTGGAGTGGATATTTAAGCACTCACGTTGCTATGATGGATGGACTAAAATGCAGAGAACTTACAGGAAAGGCAATAGTTAGTCATACCTTTGGAGGTATTGCTGCAGGAATTTCAGCTCATTTTATATATTTATTAATAACAATGTTTATTAAATAAAAAATTGACAGATAAAAATGTATTTTAGAAACCCAAGATGATGTCATCTTGGGTTTTAATATATAAAATTAATTTTATTATTTTGAAGTTTCAAGGAGAAGTAAATTGCTAGGGATTTCAGCCTTTACTTCAAAAGTTTCATTAGTTAAATGTAATGTATCTGAACCAATTAAAGTAATTTTGTCAGAATTATTCGTAGTAAAAATACTTTCACCAAATCCTTGAAATAAATATGCTTGTCTATTATTACCAATGGTAAAACTTTCATTTTTACTAGCAGATAAAGATAATGAGTAAATATTAATGTCACAAAGGGATTTTATAGGAGCAAGTCCGTTTAAGGAACTAACCCTATAGTTCCATTGATCATTTTGCATATCATTAATAGATGAAGATTTTACTTTAGCTTGATTATTATTATTATTATTATTATTATTGGATTTTAATAAATAATCTTCCTCGGGAAGTAGAGTTATCTCTATTATGTCTAAAAAATCAATTCCTGCATTATATATATCGTAAGTTATGCCTTGATGAGAATTAATATATAGTATATTGTTATCCATAAGTTTTTGTACAGTACCAATGCTATCACTATAAAGTAACTCGCCGCTAATTACATATAAAATGACTTCTCTATCTGTTTTGAAATTATTATGTGTTCCACTTCTTGGAACTAAGGTAATATTTTTAATTTCAGTAATACAACCACTTATATGGTCTTGATCAGTAGATGGATATAAATTATAAGTGGTTTTTAAAAAAGATAAATCTTCTTCATGTTCTGGGGAAAGAATTTT
>DAMAVY010000180.1:0-901 GCA_032077725.1 Clostridium sp.
GAACTTTTCATAAAGGACGGCATTGCAAAGATTGAGGATTTTGATATTATTGAGGAATATCAAAAACAGGGATATGGCACTTCAGTTTTACATAAATTATTAGAAGAATCTTTCCATGGATCGGTTGATATAGCATATGTAATAACAGATAATTTTGATACTGCAAAGAATATGTATAGAAAATGTGGCTTTTCCATATGTGGTGTTAAGACATCAATCTTATTTATAAAAAAGTAATGCCTTTGACAAGATCAAGCGATTTATAGAGAGAGTAAGTAAATGAAAATACAACTTCGAAAGGGGATTTAACAGGTTGGAGTACTTTGGAATTATTGCGTTTATACTAGTGTTATCTCAGATGGGGTCTTCATCGAAGATAAACAAGTTAGAGACGGAGATTAAGAAATTAAAAAGAAAAATCAAGGGGGAAAATACTATGTCAAAGCTAATAAATGATTTAATTGGGAAAAAATGCATTATAGATTGTGAAGTAATAATAATGTCTATAGGGAAAACAGACATTGAGTGTGAGGTTATTGATGTAGATGATGAATGGGTTAAAGTAGCATTTAAAGATAAAAAGGGAGCAACTAAAACTAATATTCTTCGTGTTGAAAACATAAAAAATATAGAATTAGTAAGTTAGATTTGATTTTTCAAATATAAAAACAGTAAAATACTATGCAAATGCAGCAGGTGAATTATAAGATTACTTAGAAGAGATAATATTATAAGAAAACACATCTTATTAGGAATTTCTAATAAGGTGTGTTTTTATAATTTCTGATTAAATCCCAGTTGTCAGTTGACACTAGGCACGAATTTAGAATAGCCAGCCTTTAAACTTTAAAATTAAGTATATCCGATTTTTTCATTTTCAAATTGGGAATAACTAACTTGT
>DAMAVY010000180.1:911-6717 GCA_032077725.1 Clostridium sp.
AGAATTAGCCCTCTGTTTTGTAAATCACATTGACATAAACACATAAAGTAAGTAAAATTAAGAATATTGCAATAAAATTTTATCGCACTAAAGAGGAAAGGTGGCATTATTATGAAAGCAGTAGGTGTAATTATACCTGAGGGGTATAAGACTCAAGGCACATTAATAGAAACAGAAGTTTTTATTAAAGAAATTAAGGATTTTTTTGAAAGAGAATTATCCAAGGCATTAAATTTGACAAGGGTGTCCGCACCTCTTTTTGTAGATGCTAGTACAGGATTAAATGACAACTTAAATGGAGTTGAAAGACCTGTAGCTTTTGATGTTTTAGCCACAGGCAAGAATGTTGAAATAATACATTCTTTAGCTAAGTGGAAAAGGACGAGTCTTCAAAGATATGGATTTACTGTGGGTCAGGGACTATATACTGATATGAATGCCATAAGAAGAGATGAGGACATGGATAATCTTCATTCAATTTATGTGGATCAGTGGGATTGGGAAAGGGTTATCACTAAAGAAGAGCGAAATGAGGAAATTCTAAAGACCACTGTAAAAAACATATATAACGTATTCAAGCTTACTGAGAATTTTGTAAATACTAATCTGCATAATACTGGAAATAAACTACCAAAGAATATATTTTTTATTACCTCCCAAGAGCTTGAGAATAAATACCCAAATTTATCTCCTAAGGAAAGAGAAGATGAAATATGTAAAGAGCATGGTGCTGTATTTATAATGAAAATTGGTGGAGTACTAAAATCAGGAGAAAAGCATGATGGAAGAAGTCCTGACTATGATGATTGGAATTTAAATGGAGATATCTTGTTTTGGTATCCACTTCTTGATAGAGCTGTAGAGTTTTCATCTATGGGAATTAGGGTTGATGAAGAAACTTTAGACAAGCAATTAACCTTATCAGGTGCAGATGAAAGAAGAAATTTAGAATTTCATAAGAGCTTATTTGAAGGAAAGCTTCCATATACAATTGGTGGTGGAATAGGTCAATCAAGAATATGTATGTATTTCTTAAATAAAGCCCATATAGGAGAAGTTCAAGCCTCAATATGGGATGAAAAAAACAATAAAATATGTAAAGAAAACAATATTATTTTATTGTAATTATTAAGTATTAAAGATGCTGTATATCATGAATCAAAATTCATGACATACAGCATCTTTTGCATATAGCTAATTAAATTTTCAAAGTTCAACGGATGAATTTCATAGAGAATATCCTCGCTATTGTAAGTATTTTTGAAGCATTAAGTAATAGTTCATCATATTAATATAGTAATAATGCATAGGAGCTGCAGTGATGGGAAAGGTGGAAAAATGGAAGAATCGTATTGATGAGCCTATGGAAGTTGAAGAATATAAAAAAGCAAGGCGAGATGAAGAAGTACGAGAAGATAAGGAAGAAATGTTAAGGGAAATAATTGAAGATAAGCTTTTAGATTTTATTGAGGAAGAAGTTAATAAAAATGGTGGTCTGTATGGCATGGATGGTGAAACTATTGGTGATATTTTAAGCTATTATCTTGATAATGATCCTAGATTTAAATATAAATTAGAGAAAGAATTGAAAAAAGTAAGACAAAGACCATAAGCCAAGCTTGTGGTCTTATATTATAGCTATATAGGTGAATATAATATGTATGTGATATATTTAAAATAAATGTATATAGAAAAATGTAGATATTAGGCATATAAAAATGGTAAAATAGAGGCAATATAGATTGTGGGGGATAAAAATGGATTTTGCTGAATTATTTTTGCAGAGTATGCCTTGGCCAGCTTGGATTGAAGATGTTAATAAAAAAATTGTTTTTCTTAATAAGGCTTATGAAAAAAGCTTTAATGTTAGTTCCAAAGAGTTGGAAGGAAAGACTAACAAGAAAGCTTTTTCTTCAAATTTAGCTGAAGTATATGATGAACATATAAAAGAATGTTTAGATACTTTTAAATTATGTGTATGTCAGAAAAAAATAGATAGTAAATTAGGGGATATTCATATGTTTCCCATTAAAGATAAAAAGGGTAAGCTTAAAGGTGTGGCAGGAATTATTACAGATGCTGAGGAAAAAACTAAAAAAGAGCTTGAACTAGAAAATCAAAAAAATATTTTAAGAACTATTATAGATTCCTTACCAGAAGCTATTTTTTATAAAGATAGAAATTTTAAATTTATAGGTTGTAATAAAAACTTCAGTGATTATTATAAAAAATTCGGAGTTAATAATGTAATTGGTAAAACAGATATGGAAATTTACCCTGATAAAGAAATTTCAAAAAAATTTGCCAAAGAAGATAAAAAAATACTAGAGGATAAAGCACCTAGATATATAGAGGGTATAGCTTACGATGAACAGGGAACTGAATTCATCGAGGAGAGTATTAAAGTACCCGTAATAAATAAAGATGGAGAAGTTTGGGGAATTGTAGGTCTTGCAAGAAATATAACTACTCAAAAGACTCTTGAGAAAAAATTACGAAATTTAAGCTATATTGATACATTAACTGGGCTTTATAATAGAACTTACTTTGAAGAGAAGTTAGAGGAACTAAACAAGGAAAAATTTCTTCCACTGGGTATAATAATGGGGGATGTTAATGGACTTAAATTAATTAATGATTCTTTAGGACATTTAGCAGGAGATGAACTTTTGAAAAGTATATCCAGGGTGTTAAAAGAAGCTTGTGATGATAAAGTTTATATCTTTAGATGGGGCGGAGACGAATTTATGATACTCATGCCTAATTGCAATGAATATAGGTGTGAATCAGTAGTATCTGATATTAAAGAAAAGTGTAAGGAAAATGAACATGCTTTTATTCAGCTTAGCATTGCTCTTGGGAATGTGGTGAAACATACAGTAGAAGAAGATAGTTATAAATGTATTAAGGAAGTTGAAGAAAGAGTCTATCGCCAAAAATTGTTAGAGAAAAATAGCATTAGAAGCTCTATGATAAATTCATTGAAAAAGGGCTTAGAGGCTAAAAATATGGAGACAGAGGAACATACAGAGAGGGTTGAAGAATATGCTCTTGAGATTGGGAAACGATACGGATTTAAAACTTCTCAGGAGGATGAACTAATGCTAGTGGCAAAAATGCACGATATTGGTAAGATTGGTATTGAAGAGGATATACTTATAAAGCCAGGTAAACTTACAAAAGAAGAGTTTGAAATAATGAAAACTCATGCTGAGAAGGGGTATAGAATTATCAATGCATCAAGTGAACTTGATAATGTGGCAAAATGTGTTCTCATGCATCATGAAAAATGGGATGGAAGTGGGTATCCATTAGGTATAGCAGGAGAAGAAATTCCACTAATGGCAAGAATTATTGCAATTGCAGATTCCTATGATGTAATGACTCATGATAGAGTATATAGGAAGGCAATGGGTAAAGAAGATGCTATTAAGGAATTAAAAAGATGTTCTGGGACTCAGTTTGATCCAAATCTCGTAGATATATTTTTAAAGTATCTTAAAGAGGTGAGAGTTTCTTCAATTGACAATTGACAATGGACAATGGACAATTGAGAGTTGAAAGTTGGCAAAGAATCAAAAACTAATATAACTATTAGAAATAAATGGTTGAGAAGTATTAAAACACTTTAATGAAGAGTGATTTTAGATAAAGACTTCGAAACCTTTTTTTATTTTTCCATAAAATTAAATAATCCATATTTAGTAGTCTAATGAAGTATAAAATAATCTAATATATTTTTTGAAAAATTAGTGAATCTAATAAATACATAATCTAAAGGGATATATATTATTAAAAACATGTTAGATGATAATCTAATTAGTATTGACATTTATCTAACACCATAATATACTTAAATAGTAAGTTAATTTAATAGTATATAAAATATGTAAAAGAGGTGTAATTATGGATTTGGTAGTTGAAAAGAAAAAATTAGGCTATAAAGATATACTTAAGGATAAGAATTTCTGTTTGTATATGATTGGGAATTTGATTTCAAGGTTTGGGGATTCTATTGATACTATTGCTTATGGGTGGATGGTGTATGAAATTACAGGTAGTACAGCATTGATGGCTTTACTTTTTGGAGTTAATGCAATTCCAACAATATTATTTCAGCCCATTGCAGGAGTTTTTGTAGATTATAAAAAAAAGAAAAATATAATTGTTATCTGCCAATTAGGAAGAGCGATTGTGGTAACTATTACTGGATTAATGTTTATATTTGGATTTATAAGGTCATATCACTTATTTATATTCACTTTTATAAATTCCACCTTTGAGGCTTTTGCGACACCCGCAGGAGCTGCAGCATACCCACTTATTATAGAAAAAGAAAAGTTTGCTTATGCAACAGCACTCCAAGCTACATTATCTAGAATTGTAGAGTTAGTAGGACTTGCAGTAGCAGCAGGAATTATTGCTTTAATTGGTATTGGTGGAGGTATAATAGTTAATGCAGCTAGTTTTTATATCTGTGCAATGTTTATGGTAATTATAAAATATAAGGAAGAAATATTGAAGAAGCAAGAATTAAATATTAAAGTGTATTTTGGAGATTTAAAGGAAGGTTTTGTGTATTTAAAAAGTAATGGACTTATAATGTCACTATGTATATTTGGTGCTTTAATTAATATTTTGATAATACCTTTAAATACTTTAGGAGTTGCATATGTAAATGAAGCACTTCTTAAGGGACCAGAGGTGGTAGGAATGATTAGTTTTTCAATGACTGGTGGTATGCTAATAGGAGGAGCTATTTATCCTAAAATAGCAGAAAAAATTAAAGGTAAAAATTTGTTTATAACTGCAGGGACAATTCTTGGTGCTTCATACTTATTACTATTTTTTGTACCATTAATACATTTATCTGTATTTTTATATAGTTCACTTATTTTAGTTACATTTTTTGTCGGGGTATCTGCTAGTATTTTAGTTATGATAGTCAATGTAACCTTTATGCAAAAGACAAGTCAGGAGTATTTAGGGAGAGTTGCTGGAATCTTCAATTCCATGGTTATGGTGTCTGTTCCGTTAGGATCTCTTATAGTGGCAGGTCTTTGTGTATTTCTAAGTACTACGCAATTGTTTCTAGTATTTGGCATAGGTATGGTGGTATTATTTGTACTACAGAAGTATAATAAAAGTATAGAAGGTATTTAATAGTTAAAAGAAAATTTATTAAAAAATATAATGTGTTAAACAATCTACACTAAAACATGCTACAAATTAATATACCGTATAAGAAGTTTAATGTAGTTTTAATACTAAAGCGTTTATATTATGGGAAAATGAAATGGGGAGTAATAAATGAAATATGTAATAGAGGATAATATTAGTATAGTGGAAGAAGTAAGAGATACTCTTTATTTTATAACTAATGAAGAGAAGTTTTTAAACTCCCTAAGAGATAGTTTGAAAAAGAATAATATTGACGCAGATAAATATATAAACAAAAGCCTTAAGAATTATTTTAAGTTTATTGAAAAATTTAAAAGTAAAAACAAGATTTCTATGGATAGATTGAAGATTTTTTTTAAAGATATTTCTAATGAGCTTGAAAAGTCACCTTGTATTGCAGCTATTTTTATTAGTAATATGACTGTTGAAGATTTGATTCAGGGAAGAGAGAGAATACTTTCTTTAGAAGAGGATTATTTAAGAGAACTCACAGAGAAAGATATCCTAGATCAGTGGGATTTTACTGAATATGAAGAATTAGAAAACTTAGATGTAAAGAAGGAATTCATGCCTTTTCTAATAAATAAACTTACTCTAGAAGAGAAAGATAAGTGGTGGCTTACGG
>DAMAVY010000181.1:0-6664 GCA_032077725.1 Clostridium sp.
ATTGTTGCCATATAAAGCAATTTAATATCAAGCTTTTTATAGATTGGAATTAAAGCTGAACAAACAATCATAGTTGTTGTCGTTCCGTCTCCATCTAAGGATACAATTGCTGCTAAAACAGCTGTAGCTACTAATATTTTTACTGGATCTCCTTTAGTCTTCTTTATTGCCCAGTTTACCATTGGATCAAATAATCCAGCGCTTAACATCAATCCGAAGAAAAGGATTGCAAAGAGTAGCATAGCTGCCGTAGGCGCAACACTTGCAATACCAGCTTTACAGAACTCACCAATTTCACTGAAATTGAAGCCTCCAATAAGTGCGAAAGCTACTGGTATTATGATAAGTGATGTCATTGCAGACATCTTTTTAGTCATTATTAGAACCATGAATGTGACTATTATAGCATACCCTAAAATCGTTAACATATAAAACCCACTCCTTTATTCACTTATTCACCTATTCATTTATTCATTTATTCATTTATTTACATAAAATTTTTAAAAAGAATTTATAACTGTTAGCTAACTATCTTTAGTATAATTGCAAATGAGAACCTTTTCAACGCTTTATTTTACATTTTATGTAATATTCGTGTTTTTTTTGTGTTCTTTTTACAATTGTTCAAGGATAGTTTGAAATTAATTAAATATAAAAGCCCACCACATTTTCCATATCTATTTTAATGATTATTAAAATAATGAATATTTATACAATAAAATGTATAAATATAAAGTTTGAGTATAATTTTATTAAGCAATGCGTAGGGAAAAAAAAGGGAGATACCAAAGTATCCCCCCAAAATTTTTTCAAGCTTTATTCTGTACATATTGCTCTTTGAATTTTAACCAGTCCAAGAGGCTATCTCCTTACTTAACAATCTTATAATATTCTCTTGCAGTGATTGCATAAACAATGCCATAAAACAGTGCAAATATCAAGATTGTTCCAGCTGTGCAAAGGGCAAATAAATTAATATTCACTAAACCTAGCATGGCAAGGAGCTTGGTAATAACCTTAAATGCAAAGGCAATGTGAATTACAGCTGCAACTAAAGGTAAGAAGAATACTGTGAGTACCTGACTGTGAATAGTCTTTTTCACCTCATGGCCACTCATACCAACCTTTTTCATAATATCAAATCTTTCCTTATCATCATAGCCTTCCGAAATCTGCTTATAGTAGATAATAAGAATTGTTGCCATCATGAAGAGTAGACCGAGGAAAATTCCAAGAAAGAATAATCCACCATACAAGGTTACAACGGTCTCTTTCATTTCAGCAGCTGCCTCAATATAGATATCTTTATTCTCTGTTGCCAGTACTTCACGAATACCTCTACTGACAGCCTTACATTCCCCATCACTTGCACTTAGGTCAAATCCAAAGGTAGAAACCGGCTTGCATTTGTCTTCCCCATAAACCTCCGTAGCTGTTATTATTTTCTCTACAATACTCATATCTTTGACAACTATGTCATAGCAATTGAAAATATTATCCATATTACCTTTAGTAAATGAATCTATATGTTCCTTTACGGAAAATGTTCTTCCAAGGACAGAAAGAGTGTTTTCATCATAATTATCTCTACTAGAATTTATCAAGATCTCATCGTCCTCTAGAGAAGTTGAATTTCCCGTTACTTTGTTATAATCCTCAAGAGGAATAAAAGTAAGTTCACTAATATCACTGAAGGAAACTCCTTCAACCCTATCATGATCTGTAATAAAGTTAGCACCATCTTTAACAGTAGACAAATCAGTATATCTATAATCTAAAATGTTTTGTTCAGTAAGTTTATGGTCACTTAAAACATCCTTTACAACATTTTGGATTTTTGTCCTACTTTCCTCTGAAAAATCTGATGAAGTAATGATTATATTTCTTTGAAATCGAGTGCGAATCACATCCTCCATTCCGATATAGAGTGACACAGTAGTTGATATCATAACCAATACCATAGTTGAGAGGATGCATATGTTAGCAAGACCCACAGCATTCTGCTTCATGCGATACATCATCCCTGAAACAGAAATAAAATGTTTTGTTTTGTAGTAATATCTTTTATTTTTACGAAGAAGTTTTAAAGCTGCGATACTTCCCGCAGTAAACAAGGAATAAGTCCCGATAATAACAAGAATTACAGCGATGAAAAACAAGTTCATTGCAGCCATTGGATCTTTTGTAGTTAATGAAATGTAATAGCCGCCACTGAGGGACAATATTCCAATTATTACCAATAACCATTTTGTTTTTGGTTCCTTTTCTCCTGTCTGTCCACCTTTCAAGAGTTCTATAGGATTTGAAAGATGAATCTGCCTCATGGTGTTAAGTAATGTCAGTGTGAAGATGATACCAAAAAGTATCAGAGTTTCTATAATGCCAGATTTGGAAACTTCAAAGCCCATTTGTACTTTAACGTTTAAAATTCTCAATAAGACTAAAAAAATTAGTTTATTAAGGAGAATTCCCCCAATAATTCCTGATAAAAGGCTGATTATTGCCACAAACAACGTTTCATACAACATAACTTTTGAAAGATGGCGTTTCTCCATGCCAAGAATATTAAAAAGTCCAAATTCTTTTTTTCGACGTTTAATTAGAAAGCTGTTAGTATAAAACAGAAATATTATTGAGAAAAGCCCAATAACATAGTTGCCTAGAGAAAGAATTATCTGAAGTTGTTCACCTCCATAAATACTTTCAAGACCCTTATTCTTGGATAACGCATACATTATGTAGAACATCATCACAGTACAAATACAAGTGAGAATATAGGGCATATAGGTTTTGGAATTTTTCTTTATATTGTTAGCAGCAAGTTTGGGATAAAAAAATCTATTCATTCCTCACACCACCTGTTGCGATCATGGTAAGAGTATCAGAAACCTTTTGGTACAGTTCTTCATTGGACATAGATCCTTTATAAAGTTGATGAAAAACTTCACCATCTTTGATAAACAGTACACGCCTTGCATGGCTTGCAGCCTTGGTACTGTGTGTTACCATGAGTATAGTCTGTCCCTCATCGTTAATTTCACTAAACAAACGAAGTAGTTGGTCTGTAGCGTGAGAGTCTAGTGCTCCAGTAGGCTCATCTGCAAGAATCAATTTAGGATTTGTAATTAGTGCTCGAGCCACAGCTACTCTCTGCTTTTGGCCTCCAGACACTTCATAAGGATATTTTGAAAGGATTTCACTTATACCTAGCTTCTTTGCAATTGGCTGCAACCTTTTATTCATTTCATCATAGTTCTTACCAGAAAGTACTAGAGGTAAAAACACATTATCCTCCACTGAAAAAGTGTCCAGTAAATTAAAATCTTGAAATACGAAGCCTAGATTATCACGACGAAAGGCAGCGATTTCTTTTTCTTTGATTGAAACAATACTTTCTCCATTTAACATAACCTCACCACTTGTAGGTTTATCAAGTGCAGCAAGAATATTCAGTAATGTTGTTTTACCAGATCCGGATTCACCCATAATTGCCACATATTCACCTTTTTCCACTGAAAAAGATACATCAGAAAGTGCTTGAACATGATTACCACCAAAACGGGTTGTATATACTTTTTTAAGATTATTCACTTCTAAAATTGCCATTTAAATGACCTCCTTGATTTCTATCATGTTCACAGTATAGCAAAATAAGGAAATGTACTACCATAGCTTTACCTTACACTTCACTCTAAAACCTTACATTTTGGTAAGGTTGAAGATAAAATATCATTTATTCATAATAACACCTTAATTTTAAATACAATCATTATTGTTTCTAGGTATATATAAATTTGTGTAAGAACATAATTATTCTACAACCATCTCTACTGAATCTAATCCAATTTTCACTTTTGAACCCGTTCCAACCTGGGATTCCAGTACAATGGTGTGTGATAGTTTAGTTAAAATTCTATTACACAGATACAATCCTATTCCAGTTGATTTTTTATCACAACGACCATTATATCCAGTAAAACCTTTCTCAAATACACGAGGAATGTCCTCAGCTTCAATGCCAATGCCAGTATCTTCAATAACGACAGTTTTAGGTAAGGCTTCATCCATGTATATAGAGATATCTCCCCCCTCATGAGTGTATTTTAAAGCATTAGAAAGAATCTGCTCCAATACAAACACAAGCCATTTTTCATCAGTTAAAACCTCACAGTTTAATTCTAAAAAATGAAGGCGTATCTTTTTACGGATAAAGAGTTTTGCATATTTTCTCACAGCCTGTTTCACAATATCATCAAGAGAGAATTTCTTAAGTAGTAAATCCGATGAAATACTCTCCATTCGAAGATACTGAAGCACCATCTCCACGTATTGTTCAATTTTGAACAATTCCATAAGCAATTCCGGATTTTGTGCTGTTTCTTCTGTTTGGAGCAAAAGTCGAATTGCTGCAATAGGTGTTTTAATTTGATGTACCCACATAGTATAATAATCAATAAGTTCTTTGTTTTTATTATCTGCTAATAATGCTATTTTTGTTTTTTCTTCAAAGAGAATGTTAAGGAGTTCTACATAATCTTTTTCTATGGCTTCCATGGATTCAGGCAATTCTTCAATACTCACTGCAATACAGTTTTTCAGTTTCTGCAAATCCATATGCTTTTTCTTATAATGGATAAAATCTACTATAAACAAAATAACGCCAAGTGTACAACATAAAGTTGTAGCATAAAACACTGCTTCAATCGGTAGGTGATATAAATAAAAAGTTACGCTGAAGATTATGGCAAAAACTAGAAATATCATAATGCCTTTCAAATGCTTTTTAAGATAAGATATAATCAAATATTCATTCATACTATTCCACCATATACCCAAGGCCTTTTTTTGTTGTAATAAAACTTTCTAGCCCTGCATCCTCTAATTTTTTTCTTAGTCTTGTGACATTTACTGTGAGGGTATTATCATCCACATAGCTGTCAGTTTCCCATAGCCTGGTCATCATTACATCCCGAGATACTGCTTTTCCTTTGTTTTCAAGAAGAATTTGCATTATTTTAAACTCATTCTTTGTGAGTTCAATTTTTTCACTTTTATAGGTTAAGGTTGCATCCCCAGTATTTAAAATTGCGCCTTTATGCTCAAGAAGATTAGTTTGTCCCGCAAAATCATAAGTACGACGAAGAAGCGCCTGTACCTTTGCCATAAGTACATTTAAATCAAAAGGTTTAGCAATAAAATCATCGCCTCCCTGTGTAATTGCCATAACAACACTCATATTATCTGACGTTGAGGAAATGAATATAATTGGCACTTTAGATACCCTTCGTATCTCACTACATAAATGGTATCCATTGTAAAACGGCAAGGATATATCAAGTAAAACCAGCTGTGGGTTGAAAACTGCGAATTCACACAGCACATTTTTAAAATCCGTTATATACTCTACTTCATAATCCCATGTTTGCATATGGTTTTTTAGTGTCTTTGCAATTGTAAAATCATCTTCTATAATAAGAACTTTATACATCTTTGTAGCCTCCTTCTAAACATTTGCAATATAAATAAAACTGCAAATTCAAACTCTCCTGGTTTAAAATATTTTCGTGCAAATGCATTGGTAATGTAAATAAAACTGCAAACTAAATGATAATGTATTACCATTTAATTTGCAATATTTTGTTACCTATTACCTAATTAACTCCTATTGTCTTAAAAATTATATTATATGACTATATTAAAATTTTACTATAGACCTTTTAAAAAGTTACATATATAAAATTTTAACTATTTAAATAGTTAAATATAGAACTATGGAGCTATGGAGCTATGGAGCTATGGAGCTATGGAGCTATGGAACATTTTAAATATTAAACTATAAAACTATATAAATATATAACATTTTAAATAGTTGTAGCCGCCATGCTGGTTTGCAGGGATCAAGGCACTTTATTTCCTCAATGATTTAATACGTTCTAATTTTTCACTAATATTTTTTTCTAAGCCTTGATTTGAAGGAGTATAATAGTTTTTCCCTACTAAATTGTCAGGCAAACATTGCATATTAGTAACTTTCTCTTCATAATCATGAGCATATTTATATCCTTTGCCATAGCCAAGGTCCGTCATTAAATTAGTTACATCATTTCTTAACTGAAGAGGAACTCCTTCACATTTCATTTCATGCACATCTTTCTTAGCCTTTTCATATCCTACATAGAGTGCATTTGATTTAGGTGCTAAAGCCATATAAACAACTGCTTGCGCAAGATTCACTGTACATTCTGACATTCCAATATAATGAGCTGCGTTGTAAGCATTAATAGCAATTCCTAATGCATTTGGATCTGCAAGCCCAATATCCTCTGAAGCAAATCTTATAATTCTTCTGGCAACATAAAGTGGGTCTTCTCCTGCTTCTAGCATTCTTGCAAGCCAATAAATAGAGGCATCGCAATCACTATTTCTCATAGATTTATGTAGTGCAGATATAAGATTATAATGTTCTTCTCCATTTTTATCGTATAATATACTATTTTTATTTATACATTCTTCTACTGCCTTTTTATCAATTACAACTGCATTACCTTTTAGTGTAGTTGATACTACAATTTCAAGTATATTAAGGGCAGTTCTAGCATCACCATTTGAATATACTCCAATTATCTCCAGTGCATTATCTACTACTTTTATTTTTACTCCCGGG
>DAMAVY010000182.1:0-6660 GCA_032077725.1 Clostridium sp.
ATATGGTACAAAGCTTACTTTAGCGTTAATAAAAAGTAAACTAGAAGAGCATAAGATGCTTCCTGACTGTACTCTTGTTGAAGTTAAACCGGGTGAAAAGGTTGAAACTGAACATTTCAAAGTTGAGTTTATACGAACCTGTCATAGTATTGCAGATGCCTGCGCATTAGCTATACAAACTCCACAAGGAACTATAGTTCATACTGGAGATTTTAAAATAGATTACACTCCTATTGATGGAGAAGTAATAGATCTTCAACGGTTTGCAAAGCTTGGAGCTCAGAAAGTACTATTATTAATGGCAGACAGCACAAATGTAGAACGCCCAGGTTATACTATTTCAGAGAAAGTTATTGGGGCAAATTTGACGGGAATTTTTGAAAAAGCAAAGGGTAGAGTAATTGTTGCTACTTTTGCATCCAATATTAATAGAGTTCAACAAATTATTAATTCATCTTTGTTCTATGGAAGAAAAGTTGCCTTTAGTGGAAGAAGCATGGAGAAAATTTCTAGTATAGCTTTGGAGCTAGGGTATATGAATTTGCCTGAAGAAGAGATTATAAGTGTAGATGATATTAATAAATATCCCGCTGATAAAATAACTATTATAACCACAGGAAGTCAAGGGGAACCAATGGCTGCACTTTCAAGGATTGCATATGGAACTCATAAAAAAATTAGCATTGAGAAAGATGATTTGATAATTGTTTCTGCTTCACCAATTCCTGGAAACCAAAAACTTATTTCTAAACTGATAGACACGCTTTTTACTAAAGGTGCCGAAGTAGTATATAACGCTATAGAAGAAGTCCATGTTTCAGGGCATGCTTGCCAGGAAGAACTTAAGCTTATTCATACTTTAATTAAGCCTAAATTTTTTATGCCTGTTCATGGTGAATATAGGCATTTGCAACAACATGGATTGTTAGCTGAAAAATTAGGTATGGATTCTAAAAACATATTCATTTTAGAAACTGGCCAGGTACTAGAGTTAACCAGAAATACTGCAGGAAAAGCAGGGAAAGTCACTTCAAATTCCATTATGATAGATGGTCTTGGTATTGGTGATGTAGGAAATATAGTCCTTCGAGATAGAAGATATTTATCACAAGATGGTATATTATCAGTTGTATTAACAATGGATAAAGCATCACTTAGTGTACTTTCAGGACCGGATATTATTACTAGAGGATTTGTTTATATGAGAGAATCTGGGGATTTAATAAGAGAAGCAACAAAAGTAGTGAAACTAGAGTTAGATAAATGTGCAGAAAGAAATATAAAAGATAAATTTGTAATAAAATCTAACATAAAACATTCATTAGGTGAATTCTTATATAATAAAACAAGGAAAAAACCAATTATTTTGCCAATAATTATGGAAGTATAATAGCCTTATTGGCAAGCTATTTTTATAATGCTACAATTTCAAAAGAAGAATGTAAAATAATAGAAAAATATTTAGACTATATATTCTTGTTTTCAGGGTATATAGTCTTTGCTTTTAAAAATTGTAAAAAATGTAGAATATTAAGTAATTATGTTGTAAATTATGTAATATCAGATAAGAAAGATATAGCAAAGATTAAATTCATTGATGATGCCATTACAGTAAATTTTATAGCAGATGCAGAAATAATTAACTCTAGGTTTGCTCAAAGAATGAATGGAAACTTACCGAAGCCAGTAGAAATCATGATAGAAAAACAGTTGAGTTAATGGAAAGACGTAACTTCCAAATTACATGTAGATACAAGCACTAATAATGCTAATGACATTGCAAAAAAAGTTTATGATTTTCAGATAAACTCACTAGATAGTTGAGTTCATCTAAAAAGACTAGTTATTGTTACAAGCTAAATTTCAATATACAATTAATGTATACCAATCGATTAGGTAAAAGTATATGAATTGAAATATGAAATTTAGGGAGGAATCTTTATGGGAATAGAAATAGGAAAGCAAATAAAAAGTTTAAGAACTCAAAAGGGAGTAACTCAAGAAGAGCTAGCAAATTATTTGGGGATTTCATATCAAGCTGTATCAAAGTGGGAAAATGACATTACTCTACCTGATATGCAGTTACTTCCTGCACTATCTATATATTTTGGAGTTACAATTGATGAACTCTTCGAACTTCCTTATGAGTCACAAATTGAACGTATTAATAATATGCTTGAGAATGAAAGATTTATTAGTGATGAAAAATTTAAATACACTGAAGATTTTCTACAAACAATTTTAAAAAGTGGTGATAATAAGGCAGATGCTTATCAGCTTTTAGCCCAGCTTTATAATCATAGAGCTAAAACATCTATGGATATTGCTTCTGATTATATAAAAAAAGCCTTAGATATAAAACCTTTCGAAAAAGGATATCACTGTACACTTATAAGGGCAGAAAATGGAGCTTTCGGCGATTTCTATTGTAACAGACACCATTCTTTAATAGAATATTATAAGAAATTTACTAAAGAACATCCAGAGGGTAGAATAGCATATGCATTCTTTTTTGATCAGCTTATGGATGATAAACGCTTTAAGGAAGCATCAGAGGTTTTAGCGAAGATTAAGGCGTTTGGGCCCCATGTTGAAAATATAGCCTTTGAAGGTGATATTCAGTATGGTCTTGGCAATGTGGGTAAGGCTGTTGAACTCTGGAATAAAAATGTTGAAGCTTTTTCAGATAATTGGATGTCATATTTTATACGTGGAGAACGCTTTGTAAATCTTGAATACTATGAGGAAGCAATAAAAGATTACCATAAGTGCTTAGAGCTTCAACCTAAACCACGTTATACAGAAGTATTAGTTGCTATGGCGGAAGTCTATGAAGTTCTAGGTAAGTATGATAATGCTATAAAGGTTCATGAGGATAAAATTAATATTCTAAAAAATGAACATGGAATTCTTAAAGGTGAATTAATAGATGAATCAACAAGGGAAATAGAAAGACTAAGAAAATTGGCAAGCTTGTAGAAGGAATTTATTTAAATTTTACACATCAAAGAGTGTGGCTAGGGACAAATTTTCAATTGTAATTGATTATATCGAGAAAAATAAAAAATTTCACACTCTCAACAAAAGTAGGATAGCTTCTAAAACTATCCTATTTTTGTATGAATGTGAAACTATTTTTTATATTCCTCTGATACTTCGAGTTTCATTCCATTATATTTTTCATAATAAATCAATTCACTGCTTTTATATATATTACATATTGTATTTACCCAGTTAATTTTTTTGGAGGACTGATCAACTAATGACATATAAGGTATTTCACCATAAGGAGATATTTTTTGAAGGACAAACGTGGTCAATGCAAAACTGCGTGCTGAATCAATTTCTGAGTCCGTTGCATTTTTACTAAAGAAAAACTCTATATATATCGTGTTATCTAACAAAATTACACGTTGATTTGTTAAATTTGTCATGCCATACATAGTTTGAAACATTTCAGTTGCATCTTCTTCACTTAAGTTAATTGCATCAGGATTATCCAGTATATTGTTATTTTTATTACTGCAGGCTACAAGAAAAAATGATAGAAAGACAAACAAGCATAATATAACTTTAGATAACTTTTTCAAATTACACACCTCACTTAATATATTGTATTAGGGATTATAATTAATAATTACAGTTTAATATATATAATAAATAGTAAATAAATAACAGATAAAATTTTAGCTTATGATATTAAACAGCCATATAATGTTTCTTACTTATCAGCAACGGTCATTCATGACCCGTCATCAGGTGAATACTTCACATATTCTAATCGTGATTAAAGCTATAAAAAACAAAAATTGTGAGTTTAAATAGTTATATATGGTATAATTGTAATAATATTTACAAAAGCAAGGGGAGAGATTTTTTATGAAACTCAAATTAAAAATAGTCAGAAATCTTTTCATAATCCTTGGCATAATTATAGGGCTGACTATATTTTTCATATGGCAAAACAACCATATTACTATATCAAATTATGAATATATAAATTCAAAAATTCCGAAAGGGTTTGATGGGTATAGGATCGTTCAGATCTCCGATTTGCACAATAAGGATTATCATGGGAAGTTATTAGAAGAAATAAAAAAAACTAATCCTGATGTTATTGTTATCACTGGAGACTTAATTGATAGGCGATGTACTAGAATTGATATTGCAGAAGAGTTTGTACAGGAAGCAGTTAAAATAGCACCCATATACTATGTTTCGGGGAATCATGAGCAATTGTCAGGAGAATATGAGGTTTTAAAGGAAAAACTTAAAAAGTCAAATGTGCAGATTATTGATGATTCCTATGTTGTATTAAATAAAAGTGGAGATGAAATTGGGCTAATGGGAATAGCTGATCCTGCAATACAAGAAAATGAACAAACCTACCTTTGGGATGATAATACCCAGTATGTTAAAGACAGGATTACAGAATTATATGAAGGTGTAGATAGCGATTTTAATATTTTACTCTCCCATAGACCAGAGCAATTCCCTATATATAAAGAGGCAAATTTAGATTTAGTTTTCTGTGGACATGCACATGGAGGACAAATGAGAATTCCATTTGTTGGTGGTATAGTTGCGCCAAATCAAGGTTTTTTTCCTAAATATACAGAAGGAATATATAGTGAAGGCGTAACCTCAATGGTTGTAAGTCGAGGATTAGGAAACAGTATTATTCCTCTGCGAATTTTCAATCCACCAGAGGTTGTAGTTGTTACTTTGAAGAAGCAGTAGGGTTAAATTATGTAGATAAAATGGGGAATTAACAGGAGGGAGTATAGATAATGAATGTTCAAAAAAATTATTGGGACAAAGTATATAAGTCTTTAGGTGATAAGAAGATTCAATATGATTTATGGCTAGACAAATATGAAAATATTCTTATTAAATCTAGAGACATTCCTATAATTGATTTAGGATGTGGATTTGGGAATGATACTCTCTATCTTAAGGAGAAAGGATATGAAGTCGTTTCCTGCGATTTTTCAGCTGAAGCTTTACAAAGATTAAATCGTTTTTTTGATAATATAACAACTAAATGTTTTGACATGAAAGAAGGACTTCCATTTGAAGATAATTATGCAAAAATAATAATTGCAGATCTTTCCCTACATTATTTCACATGGAATGAAACAGAGAAAATATTAAAAGAAATAGATAGAGTTTTGATGCAGGATGGCGTTTTATTATGCAGGGTTAACTCAACAAAGGATGTAAACTATGGTTCAGGTAAAGGCATAAAGATTGAAGAAAATTATTATAATATTGATGGTAAATTAAAGAGATTTTTTAATGAAGCTCAGTTGAAAGAAATTTTTGAAGGCTGGGATATTCAATATATAAATGAAGCTGCCGTTAATAGGTACAGCGCAAGTAAAGTATTATGGGAAATTTCAATATTGAAAGGTAATAGTAGAAGGTGAATTAGTATGGATAAGGTGATATTTTGGGATTTTCAAGATACATTAGCCCATAATGATTGGATGATTAGCAAAGCACTGTATAAAACACTTATTAAAAATGAGCCAAACACTAACATAGTAATTGATGATTTTAAGAAGAAACCATTAAAGGGGTTTCGGTTATAAGTTACGTTGCTACCATTTTTACATGTAGGGATATATGGTATAATTGTAAATATTATTATTGAATAACAAAAATAAGATGATGAGTATACATGACGTATAAAAAGAAGGAATAGATGAGAATACATCCAATTAAAGGTGGAGGAATAAATATGAAAACTTATTTACCGGAAGGTATACCAACATTAGAAGAAGCGAAGATTATATTGGAGGAAAGTAGTAAATTAAATCCAGGTCCTTGGGTAGACCATTCTTTATATGTAGGTAAGGCTGCAGAATTAATTGCAAGAGAGGATATGGAGTTAGATCCAAATGTAGCACTAATACTTGGAATGTTGCACGATATTGGGAGAAGATATGGTGTAACAAATGAGAGACATAGTTTAGATGGTTATAATTTTGCCATGGAAAATGGGTATGATTTATGGGCAAGAATTTGTATGACACATGGTTACTTATGTAAAAACGTTGAGGACACTTGTGGGAAGAAAGATTGTACAGATGAGGAACGTAAATTTGTTAAAGAATATATAGATAGTATAGAATTTTCACCCTATGATAAATTGATTCAATTATGTGATGCTATAGCATTACCATCAGGATTTTGCTTATTAGAAAAAAGGATGTTAGATGTTGTTATAAGATATGGATTTAATGAATTCACCCTTGAAAAATGGAAAGCAACCTTTGATATAAAAAAATATTTTGAGGATAAAATAGGGAAATCTATATACAGCATATTACCAGGAGTTATTGAAAATACCTTTGAATTATAAGTTTAATGGACAAGTAATATTATCTCAGATAAATCTTGTTATTTTAAAAAAGAAATTGATATTAATAAAGTTTCTAATTGGTATATAAATCAGTGCAGAAACGATATTGTTAAATTGGTTAATGGTAAATGCAACAAAAGCAACGGGAATAAGAAATAGAAAAGGTGGAGATATATTATGAATAATTGGAAAGATGATAGGATTGGGTCTGCAGAAAGAGGCGAAAATCCTACAGTAATGGTAAAAATGAAAAGTGGATTTGCGGTTATAGGCGATAATCAATTTCTCCCTGG
>DAMAVY010000183.1:0-6655 GCA_032077725.1 Clostridium sp.
AGGATATGATATAGATTTTGATTTTATTTATGAAGAGATGAAGAGGAGAGCTCCGGGACAGGATAGTTTATCTACAACACGAGTTGAGAAGGATATACCACGAGTTTTAAGTGGAGTTTTTCAGGGAAAAACTACAGGAGCACCCTTATCAGCCATTATTGAAAACAATAATACTGAATCTAAGGATTACTCAGAGCTTAAGGTGAAGATGAGACCTAGTCATTCTGACTATCCAGCCATGATTAAATATGGAGGATATAATGACTACAGAGGAGGAGGACACTTTTCTGGAAGACTTACAGCCCTATTTGTTTTTGCAGGAGCTATTTGTAAGGAAATTCTTAAGACTAAAAATATATATGTGGGAGCTCATATAAAATCTATAGGAAATATTAAAGATGAAGACTTTAATAAGGTAAGTATATCTAAAGAGTTATTAAATGATCTAAGAGAAGAACGATTTCCTACTTTAAATAAAGAAGCATCAGAAAAAATGAAAGAAGAAATCCATAGAGTAAAAAAACAAGGTGATTCTATTGGGGGAGTCATAGAGGGAGCAGTTATCAATTTACCAGTAGGCATAGGAAATCCAATGTTCAATTCTGTGGAAAGTGTATTATCTCATATGCTATTTTCTATCCCAGGAGTTAAGGGGGTAGAATTTGGAGAAGGCTTTAATATTAGCACACTAAAAGGCAGTGAAGCAAAGGATGAGTACTATATGGATGGTGATAATATAAAAACATATTCGAATAATAATGGAGGAGTACTAGGCGGAATTACTAGTGGAATGCCAGTTACATTTGCTGTGGCCTTCAAACCAACACCATCTATAGCATTACCTCAGAAAACTATAAATATGGATACTAGAGAAAATGATATTTTGGAAGTACATGGTAGACATGACCCCTGTATTGTGCAAAGAGCAGTACCTGTAGTAGAATGTGCAGTGGCTATCGGTATATTAGATATTTTGCTTCAGTAGATAATTTTATTTATGGTTTTAAAGAAGTAAGGATCCACAAGGAGGAATAAGGTTGAAGAATATAATTTTAATAGGATTACCTAGCTGCGGAAAGACTTTCTTTGGTAAGAAAATAAGCGAAACAGAAGGGTTAAACTTTATTGACTTAGATGCTTATGTAGTAGAAAAAAATAATATGACCATAGAAGAAATGTTTAATGTTAGTGAAAATTTTTTTAGGGATAGAGAATCGAAGGCAGTAGTTAGAGTGGCTAAATGTGAAGATACGGTAATAGCTACTGGTGGTGGAGTTATAAAGAGAAAAGAAAATATGGAGGTTCTTTCAAAAAGTGGCACTATAATATTTATAGATAGAAGGCCAGAGAATATAATAGATACTATAGATACATCTAAAAGGCCACTTTTAAAGGATGATAGCGAAAAGATATATGACTTATATAGACAAAGATATGAACTCTATAAAAAGTATGCAGATATAATTATTGATAATAATGATAGTAAAGAAAAAGTTATTTGTATCTTGAAGAATATAATTAGAAATAAGAGATTGATATAAGAACCACGGGACCTTAGTTGTGTGAGATTCAGAAAGACTAGGATTATTTGATGCTTATTTTATAAAGTCATAAATACATGATTTTGTATACTATATAATATATAGGAATTGAGGTGAGAACATGGATGCTAGGAAAATAATGTCTATAATAAAACATCAAGAAGGACTGAAGTTGGATTTTAAACAAAAGCTATCTCTAGATTTGGAAAGTAGCAAAAAAGAATTAGCCAAAGATGTTTGCGCTATAGCTAATTCAAAGGGTGGAAGAGGATATATCGTTGTAGGTATTGAAGATAAAACAAAAGAGGTTACAGGACTAGATGAAAGTGAAATTTTTACAGAAGAACAAGTACAACAAATAGTAGCTTCAAGATGTGAGCCACCAATTCCAATTTCCGTAGACGAGTATACTATAAAAAATAAGCGAATTTGTATAATAACTATATATGATGGTGAACAAAAACCATATCAACTTAAGGAGAATGGTGCATTTTATATTAGAAGAGGTTCCACTACAGATACTATGAGGAAACAAGAGCTAGTAGAAGCATTTGAGGAGAATTTAGACTTTTATATTGAGACTTGTCAAGTAGTGAAAAGTGATATTAGTTTTCTAAATATGGAAATGATAAATAGATATTTTAAAAATAAAGGAATAATTTTAGATAGCTCTAATGAGAAATTTTTCATGAGAAGCGCAGGAATAATATATACAGATAAGGATACTGGAGAAGGTAAGTGTACCATAGGGGGACTTTTGGTATTCTCGGATAATAACAGTATTTGCCTACCTCAAAATATGATTAGAATAACTAATAAATTGGGAGGGGAAAAAGAACGGGTAAATATTGTACAAGGGAATCTCTTATCTATGATAGATAAGGCTGAAGATATACTTAGGAAAATACTGCCAAAGAATTATCCAATAGAAGCTGTAGTTGAAGGAATAAATAATGCGGTACTTTATAGAGAATATTCTTCAATAAATAGAGTTATAGAAGTTGTAATATCTCGAAGTAGTATAACTATTAATAGCCCAGGGGAAATGATTCAGAATAATTTTACAGGTAAAAGAATTAACTATAATAGAAGAAATATGTGGCTTTATGAAAAACTAGTAACCTTAGATGATAGTAAGCGGTTTTTAAATAATGAAAGTGGACTAGGTAGAATAAAAAGTGCTTTTAAGAAAAAAGTAACATTTATTAATTCAAGAGCAGAGGATTGCTTTAAGGTTATATTACCAGGAACAAAACTTTATGAAGATGAAAAAGGGGTATAAACAGAGTTCTTAGTTTCAGATGGAGTTTCAACTCCACCTGAAGCTTAGAAATCGTTATCCAGGGACGTAGCCGCCCTTATCTCCCACTTTGATAGAAGATGGGAGTATTAGGGCGGATAGTCATCGGATAAGTTTATACTCCTTTTTATTTATTAAAAATTTAACTAAATTGACAAAAAAAAATAAACATGCAATAATTAAAAAAAATGTGAAAACAGTTGCATGAAGGAGTTAGATATGGATTTAAGAAGGTTATTAGAGGAAAACCCTATAATAGCAGCAGTTAAAAATGAGCAGGAATTAGACATAGCACTAAACTCAGAAGTACAGGTAATATTTGTAATATTTGGAGATATACTTAATATCAAAGAAATAAGTGAAAAAATAAATTGTAAGAATAAAGTTGGTATAGTGCATATAGATTTAGTTGAGGGAATTACAGGAAGAGAAGCCAGCATAAAATATTTAAAAAAGGAAACTTATTTTAAAGGTGTAATAAGTACAAAACCTCAAGTCATAAAATATGCAAAGGCCTATGAACTTTTAGCAATACAGAGGGTATTTATATTTGACACTCTTTCTCTTAATAATGCAATAAAACATCTTGGATCAGAATGTGATGTTATAGAGGTGTTGCCAGGGGTAATACCGAAGGTTATAGAAAAACTTTCAAAAAAATCAAATAAGCCTATTGTTGCAGGAGGACTTATTGAAAGTAAAGAAGATATAATAACTGCGTTAAATTCAGGAGCAACTTGTGTATCAACTACCAAGGAAGAGCTTTGGGGCATGTAGCTTAGTAGAAGTAATGGAGATACATCAATTAAATTTATTCAGTGAATGGTAAAATAGATAAACTTTTATAAAATGGGGGAGTAGTAATGAGAAAATATATAGTAGCATTGGATCAAGGAACAACGAGTTCAAGGGCTATAATATTTGATGGGGAACAAAACATTATTGGAGTAAGCCAAAAGGAATTTAGACAAATCTATCCAAGGGAAGGATGGGTGGAGCACGACCCTATGGAAATATGGGGAAGTCAATACTCAGTGCTTCAGGAAGTTATGGCAAAGTCTAATATAGAGCAAAATGAAATAGCTGCCATAGGCATAAGCAATCAAAGAGAAACAACGATAATATGGGATAAAAATACGGGGGCTCCCATATATAACGCAATAGTATGGCAATGTAGAAGGACTGCACATATGTGTGATGAGCTTATTGCAGAAGGATTTGATGAATACGTAAGGGAAAATACAGGGCTTTTAATCGATGCATATTTTTCAGGTACTAAAATTAAGTGGATACTTGATAATGTAGAAGGAGCTAGAGAAAAAGCTGAAAGAGGAGATCTTTTATTTGGAACGGTTGATACTTGGCTTGTGTGGAAGCTTACAAATGGAAAAGTACATGTAACAGATTATACCAATGCCTCAAGGACTATGCTTTATAATATTGTGGAGTTAAAATGGGACGATAAGATATTAAAAAGATTAGGGATTCCTAAATCAATGCTACCAGAGGTTAAAAATTCCTCAGAGATATACGGATATACTAATTTAGGTGGTAGCGGCGGAATTAGAGTTCCTATAGCTGGAATTGCAGGAGACCAACAGGCGGCACTGTTTGGTCAAGGTTGCTTTGAAAAAGGTAGTGCTAAGAACACTTATGGTACAGGGTGCTTTTTACTTATGAATACAGGTGATGAAATAATTAGAAGTAAAAATGGACTTTTAACTACCATTGCCATTGGAATAGATGGAAAGGTTCAATACGCTCTTGAAGGTTCTGTGTTTGTGGGTGGTGCAGTAATTCAATGGTTGCGCGATGAAATGAAAATGATAAGTGATGCTACAGATACTGAATATTTTGCAGGAAAAGTCAAAGATAACGGGGGAGTATATATTGTACCTGCCTTTGTAGGACTTGGAGCACCATACTGGGATATGTATGCAAGGGGAGCTATCTTTGGATTAACTAGGGGAGCCAATAGAAATCATATTATAAGGGCAGCTTTAGAGTGCATTGCATATCAATCAAAAGCGGTAATAGATGCTATGTCTGAAGATGCTGGGTATAAAATAGCTAAGCTAAAAGTTGATGGAGGAGCAAGTAGAAATGGTCTCTTAATGCAGTTCCAGGCAGATATAATAGGACAAGAAGTCACAAGACCTATTATATCTGAAACTACGGCACTGGGAGCAGCCTACCTTGCTGGACTTGCAGTAGGCTTCTGGAAAAGCAAAGAAGAAATTACGGAGAAGTGGTTTGTAAGTAAAACTTATACGCCAAACTTTGATAAAGATACTATAGACAGATTATATGCAGGTTGGGAAAAAGCTGTGGCAAGGACTAGACAATGGGAAGAAGATTAGTTAAATTTATTTTATGGAGGTAGTATATGGAAATCAAAATAAAGAAATTTAATGAATTAAACACAGAAGAGCTGTATAAGATTTTAAGAGTAAGGAATGAAGTGTTCGTAGTAGAACAAACTTGTATTTATCAAGAGTGTGATAATAAAGACTATAATTCATATCACTTGTATGTAGAAGAAGGAAATGAAGTAGTAGGATACTTGAGAATAGTTAATAAAGGAATTTCTTATGATGAGATATCTATTGGAAGGGTATTAGTTAAGGAGACTCATAGAAACAAAGGATTAAGTAGAAAAATCATGTTAGAAGCTATTAAGTTTATAGAAGAGAAACTTAATTCTACTGAAATTAGATTATCTGGCCAAGTTTATATAAAGGGATTTTATGAAAGTCTTGGGTTTAAACAAGTATCGCGGGAATATTTGGAAGATGATATTCCACACGTTGAAATGTTATATATAAAAAATAAATTTGACCTTTAAGTTTAATAACTAAGAGTGAGTTTCATGGACACTTTTATAAAAAAGTGGTATACTATAAGTATAAATGAAATATTGGTGCTGATAAGAGATTTAGAGACAAGCACAAAATAAGGAGTTATATCCTTGTTTTGGCTTGCTTTTTTTGCGTAATCAGCCATATATTAGCTAATTCATAAGACCTTACTACAAAGATTATCGGTGTACTATGGTATGTGTATTAAGTTGATATAGTTTTATCGTTAAGGAGGAAATGTTAATGTATGATGTAGCTATAATAGGTGCAGGAGTGATTGGAGCTTCAATATTTAGAGAACTCACGAAATACGATTTAAAGGTAGTAATAATAGATAAAGAAAATGATGTTTCAATGGGAACATCTAAGGCAAATTCCGCAATAGTACATGCGGGTTATGATCCTAAAATTGGAACCCTAATGGCTAAATATAATGTTAAGGGAAATGAGATATTTGAAGATCTTTGTAAAGAGCTAGCAGTACCATTTAAGAGAAATGGATCACTAATAATTGGATTTGATGATGATGATATGAAAACTATAGAGGATTTATATGATAATGGAAATAAAATAGGTGTAAAAGGGTTGAAAATTTTAAATAGAGAAGAAATTCTTGAAAGGGAACCAAACCTTAATAAGGATGTTAGAGGCGCACTATATGCACCTACTGGCGGAATCGTTGGACCTTTTGAATTTACCATAGCTCTTGTTGAAAATGGAAATCAAAATGGTGGAGAGGTAAAGCTTGGTAGGGAGGTTATAGATATAACGAAAGGTAACCACTTTAATATTACAACAGCGCAAGGAGAAATCATTGAAAGTAAATATGTAATTAATGCTGCTGGAGTTTATGCAGATAAGATACACAATTTAATATGTGAGGAGACCTTCAAGATTAATCCTATTAAAGGGGAGTACTTTGTAATGGATAAAAGTCAGGGGAAGGTGGTTAGTCA
>DAMAVY010000184.1:0-6650 GCA_032077725.1 Clostridium sp.
AGCTAAAAGCTTTTTTGAACCACCAGTATAACTGGTGGTATTCATTAAACAAAAATTACTCCTTGGAAAAATAATTTTCCAAGGAGTTTTCTGTTATCAAAACAAATCTAATCTCTTTATTAATTTAAGTTTTTAAAATAAAATATGGCTAGTTGTGTCCTATCTCTAAGGTTTAGCTTTTCTAGAATAGAACTTATATAGTTTCTTATGGTACCTTCACTTAAAAATAACTTTTTTGATATTTCTTTATTAGAAAGGCCCTCAGAAACTAATGTAATTATTTCTAAATCTTTCTCCATTAAACCATACTTTGATAAATCCTTTTTATCATTAATACTGTCTAGAATGGTTGGGATTTTAGAAACAATTTCCTCTCCAAATACACTTTGTCCAAGCTCTACCGCCTTCAAAGCTGGCACAATTCCTTCAAAATGTTGCTTCAGAATATATCCCTTTGCTCCAATTTTCAATGCTCTAATAATATATTCATTATCCTCAAAAGTAGTTAAAAATAATATTTTGCCTTCACTATGGGACTTTAAAATTTTCTCAGCTGCATCAAGTCCAGTACTTTTCCCCATTCGAATATCCATAAGTAGAATATCTGGATTATATCTATCATAAAGCCTAATTGCGTCTTCAGAGCTATGTCCAAGAGCTACTACCTCAATATCACTTGATGTTTCGATAATAGTTTTTAAAGATGTACAGATAAGCTTATCATCATCTATAATAATTATTTTCACTTCTATGGCCTCCTTCTTAAATAGTTTTTGCTCTCCCCTATTTCATTATAGAAATAAATATTTTAAAGCCATTAGTATCATCAAAATTAACAATACCATTCATAGAATTTACTCTCTTCTCTATGCTTTGTAAGCCCATTCCACCATCAACATTCTTTTTCTTCTTAGTACCATCATCCAAAATAATCACTTGATATAATTTAGGATGTTCATATAAACTAACCGTTACTAAAGTGGAATTTGAATGTTTTATTACGTTTGATAAAGCTTCTTTTACTATAGCAATAATGGAATACTTAATTTGTGTATCTGGACTTGACGAAAATTCATAGTTCAAAGTCACTTTACAGAATGTAAATTCATTTATTATCTCTGTAAGCTGCATATATAAATCAACAGAATCATCATGCAAATTATGTATACTACTTCTAATAGAATTCATACCTTGGTCCAAGGTAGTTTTTATTGTACCAAGAAGGTTCTTAGTGCCATCCTCCTTTGTAACTGCAATAACAGCACCAATTTGTAATATGGCACTTGTTAATAGATGTCCAACACTATCATGAATTTCTCTAGAAATACGATTTCTTTCATTTAGGGTAGCATAATTAACTTCTAAATCTTGTTTAAATTGCAGTTCCTTTATCTTATCTTCTAGTGACATATATAACTCTGTTAAATCATCTCTCTGCTTTATAAACTCTCTATGCAATTTTTCATATTTAAGAGCTCTGTATTTTAAAATTAAAGATATTATAAGTAAAATAAGAATAGCTAAACTCACACCATAGGAATACTTACTCATATTTATAAGATAGCTAATTATTATTAAACCCCCTATATACCTATTTTTTGAAAAAAACACATCATAGAATATCACTGATATACCCAATAGATAGCTTGGATATATCATACAAAGAATGCAATAGATTATTGATAGTATCCTATTCACTTTGATATTATTAAAATATTCCATAAAAGAAGTTATTGCCACCACAATTAAAAATGGAAGAATTACTTTATCAATAGAATCGTATTGTATAAACAAAGTAGCTGAACCTAAGATTAAAATAAATTTATTTAAAATATTATCCATTTATATTTCCTCACACTTAATATTATACCTATATAATACCATATTAACATATCTTCTTTAACTTTACATTTTTGTCTTTTAATTAACTCCCACTAGTTAAATCATAGATTTCTTTTCTCGCTGTGCTAGAGAGGACACTCCGCCCCACATGGGTTCGGTGGAAGTTACATTTGTCATATGAATATTATGACATTTAGCACTTACCATTGTATATCCATTAATATACAATATATATAAACAGAGTTTTTGCATAATTACAGTGGGATAAGTCTATTATAAAAAATTTGGGGGCGGTAGCTTGAAAGCTATAGAAATTAATAATTTAGTGAAGAAATATGGTAAACTCACAGCGGTAGATGATATTTCTTTTTCAGTAGAAGAAGGAAGCATATGTGCAATACTTGGGCCTAATGGGTCAGGCAAGACTACTACTATTAAAAGTATATGTAATTTACTCATTCCAGATGCAGGCCAAATAAAGCTATTTGGCAAGGATAATAAAAAATCTATAGATAAAATTGCAGCAATGTTTGAAGGAACTCGAAATCTTTATTGGAGGTTAACACCAAGAGAAAATTTGAGATACTTTGCAGGGATACGTGGACTTGGTGGAAAAAATATAGAAAAATCCATAGATGAATTATTAGAAAGGTTTAATTTAACTGATAAGAGAGATGTAATGGTTAATAACTTATCTAGAGGTATGCAACAAAAGGTTGCTATAGCTATGACGTTAATTTGCAATACAGATATTATTCTTCTAGATGAACCGACTCTTGGACTAGATATAGAAAGCTTTATGGATGTAAAAAGTATTTTAAAAGATATTGCCACTGATATGAAGAAAACTGTACTTTTAAGTACTCATGATATGAGTTTAGTGGAAGATGTATGCACAGATGTGGTGGTTCTTAACAAAGGAAAAATTATAGCCGAGGACACAATGATAAATCTTTTAGATATGTTTAAAAGTATGACCTATGAATTTGTTCTAGATAAATTCATTTCGAAAGAACACAAGGACTATTTATTAAAATTAGGTTATGACTTCTATTTTTCAAGTGGTGATTCTGTAATAGAAATAGATATAGTAAATTCTAAAATAATTTATGATATTATTGATGCTTTAAAAGAAAAGCAAATACTAATTAAGGAAATTAAGCAAAAGGATATTAATTTTGAAAGGGTATACCTAAATCTTATTCGCGGAGGTGAAAAATAATGAAGAAGCTATTTTACCTATTTAAGGTATCTATTGAAAAATCTATAAAAGAGTTAATAAGATATAAATTTGACACTATTTCAGATATAGTAAGCTTCTATTTTTTATTCATTGCAATGTTTTATGGAACGAAGTCAGTTGGTATAAGTATGAAGGCAACTCCTTCAATATTAGGCGAAACCTTAGAAGGTTTGATAGTTGGATATTTCTTATGGACTGTAATGGTAATGGTTTATTCAGATACTGCCCATAGTATAGTAAGCGATGCGAGTACTGGCACATTAGAACAGGTAAGTATGTCAAGTTTAGGACTAGATAGTGTTATGATTGTAAGAAGTATTGCGAATTTAATAATAAATCTATTAGTTTGTTTTATAGTATTATTTGCAGTAATGTTAACTACAGGTTATTGGCTAAATGTTGATGTACTTCCCTTGCTAGTTTTAATTATCCTAGGGATTTTCAGTATATTAGGAATCGCTTTAATAATTGGAGGGTTAGCTCTTATATTTAAAAGGATTAAATCATTACTAAATATAGTTCAATTTTTTTTAATTGCATTAGTTTTTAATTCTTCAAATTCATTAATATCATTATTACTTCCTTTTAAACCAAGCATTTGGGCTGTATATCAAGTAATTCTAGGTGGAAATTCATTTATGGATTTTTCATTATTGGATTATGGAATTATAGTTCTAAATTCTGCTGTCTATTTCTTTATAGGATTATTTGTTTTCAATCAATGTACTAAGGTAGCAAAGAAAAAAGGCTTAATGGGGCAATATTAATTTTCAACAATAGTAGAGGAACAATGCAAAAACAAGGTTAATATATTTGGAGCAATAGAAGCAGTGAGAATTCTTAAAGTCTTTTGATTATTTTTCTAGAGTGAGAGTGGTGTACAATTGATGATTATATATTCTATGCGGATAAGTGTATAGCTGGAAATCTATTAGAAGATATAAAAGAAAAATTTGGACTAATAGATAAAGAGGTTAGAGTAGATAAGGCGGATGCTCATTACGTATGCAGTAAATCCAACATGAAATTTATTGATTAATAAAATGTTTTGATGAAAGGAAGATAAAGAATGACTAATAAGAATAGTGGAAAAGCATCAGAAGGAAGTAGGCTGTATTTACAGGAGTATATGGAAAAAGCCCAAGATATATTATCAGAGATGATAATTGCAGCATCACCCTCATTATTAACATTTGCTGCAAATAAAGAATGTATAGATTGGAAATCACCATTAGAGAAATCCCCAAAAGGAGAGTTCTATGAGTATAGAGATGATTTTTTAGAGGTTTTAGATTTAGACAATGAAAGGTATAAAAAGGCAAAGGAGAAACTTAGAGAGTTTTGGCCTAAGAACGGCCCACAATGGGATGGTTTAGCGGTTGTTGATGGAATTAATGGACAAAAAGGATTTTTGCTGGTAGAAGCAAAGGCACACCTTAATGAAACAAAATCAGATTTAAAGGCTACGTCAGCGGAAAGTATTAAGAAAATTAAAGAGTCTATTGGCAGAACTCAAGGGTATTATGAAATTCAACCTAATGATTGGACTGAACATTATTATCAACTAGGAAACAGGATAGCATATTTATATTTTATGAATGAAATTCTAGACATACCGACTTGGTTAGTATTAATAAATTTTACAGATGGAAAGTATAAAAAAACAGATTTGCATGAGTGGTTAAAACATTATAACCATATATATAACAATATGGGTATAAATCATAATTCTAAGTTGTTAAATAAGATTATTCAACTTTTCCCTAAAAGCCTATGATCATTAGAAAAATAAAATGGTGAATTTTTAGATGAATTATATAATTACTTTGAGGGACAATCTGTAAAAGGCAGAATTAAGGTGTTTATTCTTAATGAAGATTTAGGGTTTTAGCAAAAATAGGGGAGATTTAACATGGATGAATGGTTTGAAATTGAAAAGATTGATGATGAAACCTATGCAATAAGTGAATATGGACATTGGGAAAAGGTACACTCCTATTTATTGATAGGCGAAACATCGGCTCTTTTAATTGATACAGGTTTAGGTATAGGTAATATTAAAAAGCAGGTTGATAAGTTGACAAAATTACCAGTGACAGTAGTTACAACACATGTACATTGGGATCACATAGGTGGACATGGGTTATTTAATGATATTTATGTTCATAAAAATGATGCAGAATGGCTAAGAAGAGGTATTCCCGTTCCAATCAATGTAATCAAAAGAAATATTGAAGCAGAGCCTTTTAGTATAAAGCCACCAATAGAATTTAATATAGACAATTATAAAATTTACACTGGAGAGCCAACTAGAATATTAAATGATGATGATATTATAGATATTGGTTCAAGAAAAATAAGAATTATCCATACTCCAGGACATTCACCAGGGCATATTTGCCTTTTTGAAGAAGAAAAGGGATATTTATATACAGGGGACTTGGTTTATAAAGGAACGTTATACGCATTTTATCCAAGTACAGATCCTATACTTTTTAAGCAATCTATTGATAAAATTAGTAGTTTAAAAGAAGTAACAAAGATATTACCTGCACATAATGAGTTGAATGTAGAAGTGGATTTAGTAAGTAATATTAAGAATGCATTTAAAGATATAGAAGATAAAGATATGTTAAAGCAGGGAAATGGAATATTTGAGTTTGCTGATTTCAAGATACATATATAATAGATTAGGAGAAAATATTATGAGAGAGAATGAATTAAGGTCATATCTAAAAAATCTTGGGGCATCATTGGTTGGATTTGCTGATTTAAATAACATTAATACTTCGCTGAATAATAACATGAAGTATGGTATTGTATTTGCAATAAATATAAATCCTAAGATTATAAAAGGTATTCATGAAGGGCCAACAGAAGATTATAATAACGAATATAAGAAAATAAATAAAGCACTTGATGATATTGCTGCATTCTGTGTAAAGTATGTAGAGCAACAAGAATATAGTGCATTAGCACAAACCTCAACATATGTTACTTGCGATGATAACTTGACTACTCCTTTGCCTCATAAAACAGTTGCTACAAGAGCGGGATTAGGGTGGATTGGTAAAAATGCTCTTTTAATTACTGAAGAATATGGAAGTGCAATTCGTATATCTTCAGTATTAACAAATATGCCACTTATAACTGATATGCCTATCAATGAGTCAAAGTGCGGAAAATGCAGTAAGTGTGCTCAGAATTGTCCTGCATCAGCAATTAAAGGTATGTTGTGGAATGTAAATTCAACAAGAGAAGAATTATTAGATCCTTATAAATGTCGACAAAAGGCAAGAGAACTACTTAAGCAAAAAATAGGAATAGAACTGTCTTTGTGTGGCAAGTGTATTGAGGTATGTCCATATACACTACAATATGTTAATATTCAGGAATTTTTAATCAAAGAATGATTAGAACTGCCTGACTTTCTTGCGTAGAAAGAAAGAAGCCTCAAGGCTCTTGGATAAGGGTTAAGGGGGCGTTTAGGGATGACACGAGTTTGTTATGAATTAACATTTGTAGGTTAAGAATGAAGTTACTAGAGGAAAATATGTTTTAAGGG
>DAMAVY010000185.1:0-6648 GCA_032077725.1 Clostridium sp.
ATTAACTGATTAATTAATATTTTATCTATAGGTTTAATAAAACATCCATTTACAATGGTACATTCAATATTTTTTTCCATTAGAAGTTTTTTTGCAACCATTGCATGTTGAATCATCTTCCCAACTGCTATTATTGCCACTCTTCCATTTTTATTACCTATAACTTCCCATCTTCCTTTTCTAAAAAAAGTCATTGGTGAAAGTTGAACACTTGGCATATCTCCACCTCTTGGGTAACGTATGGCTATAGGGTAATCTTGGGTAACAGCAAATTGAAGCATGTATCTTAATTCTTCAGTACACTTAGGGCTCATTATTGTCATATCTGGTATATGAGTTAAATATGATAAATCAAATACCCCTTGATGAGTCTCTCCATCTTTACCTACTATACCTGCCCTATCAATAGCTATTACCACAGGTAGCTTTTGCAATGCCACATCATGTAGTATTTGGTCATAAGCCCTTTGAAGGAAAGTTGAATACACTGCAAATACCGGTCTTAACCCTTGAGAGGCCATTCCTGCTGCCATAGTTACTGCATGCTGTTCCGCTATCCCCACGGCAAAAAACCTCTGAGGGAAGGTTTTTGAAAATTCTTCAAGCCCAGTACCTTCAGGCATTGCAGCAGTAATTGCTACAATTTTTTTATTTTTTTCAGCCATTTTTATCATTGTTTCCCCAAATACTTTGGAATATGATTTACAACTACTAGCTGACTGCTTACCACTTTCACAATTGAATGGTCCCACTCCATGAAATTTATTAGGAAATTCTTCTGCATATTCATAACCCTTACCTTTTTTAGTTATGACATGAATAATTACGGGTCCTTCTACCTTCTGTGCCATTTTAAATATTTTACTCATTTCTTTAATATTATGCCCATCTATAGGACCACAGTATTTCAATCCCATATTTTCAAAGAGCATACCTGGAACCATAAGTTGTTTTACAGAATCTTTCATTCTATTTATGGAATTAATCATACTTTTACCTACTTTAGGTATCTTTTCTAAAGTAGTATTTAGATCACTTTTTACCTTATTATAAGTAATACCCATCCTTATATCATTTAAATAAGAAGATATTCCTCCAACATTAGGTGAAATGGACATTTGATTATCATTCAAAATTATTATCATTTTGGTTTTCTTATATCCAATATCATTTAATGCCTCTAAGGCCATTCCACCAGTAAGAGCTCCATCTCCTATTACTGCAATCACATCATGCTTCTCGTTTTTTAAATCTCTAGCTCTAGCCATGCCTGATGCAGCTGAAATAGATGTACTACTATGCCCCGTATTAAACATATCATATTTGCTCTCTGCAGTCTTAGGAAAACCACTAAGACCTTTATATTTTCTAAGAGTATCGAACTCATCTTTACGTCCAGTTAAAATTTTATGGACGTAACTTTGATGTCCTACATCCCATATTATCTTATCACTATTAAAATCAAATACATTAAACAAGCTTAAGGTGAGCTCTACGACACCTAAATTAGATGCCAGATGTCCACCTGTCTTAGATACTTGATTAATAAGAAATTCTCGTATTTCTTCTGAGAATTCTTCAAGTTCGTCTATTTTCATATTCTTTATTTCATTGAAATCTTCATATTTATCCAAATATTTTGACATTGTTTTACCCTCGTTTTATAAAATATACTATTTTTGCAACGATATATAGTATTTTATTGCTATTTGTAATTGCAAATTTTTTACCTATAGCTTTTCCTCCAACAGTAGCACCAGCTATCATAGCACTAAATCCGGCAGCTATAAGTATTTCTGTTCCACCCTGATAAACGGCTAGTATCTTAGCTACTATAACTACTCCAACGGATCCACTTATTATACCACAAACATCACCTACAACATCATTACAAAAGTTTGAAACCTTACTTGCATTTCTTATCATTTTTACTGCCACTTTTGCTTCTTTAATTTTTTTTGCTGCCATGGCATGAAAAGGGATTTCATTTGCAGCTGTTACCGCAGTCCCGATTATATCAAAAATAACACCCAAAAAAATAATCAACACTAATATGATCAATGCCAAAAAAGCATTAACATTTGGGAGTGTAGATTCTGATAAAAGTGAAGCAGTTCCACTAATAATTATAGTATACAATGTAATTTTAGCTGTCCATAATGCTTCTTTTGTATTCTTTTTTTTATTTTCTTTAGCTTTTTTATTCGGTTTACTACTATCGCTCTCCAACTTTCCCCTCCAAAAACAAATGAAAGATGGTAGCATATTAAGTAAAATTTATGGCTTAGGTCTAGCAGGATTTCCCATAGAGCAATCAAAATGTCGCCATATTTGACGGTTTCCCTTTAATGCTCTATCTGTAATGTTTCCACTTACAGGGCTAGATTACCACTTAGTCCACACTGCAATCCTTAATATGCTTCATTAAGAACAGTCTAGGAGATTTCCTCGGCAGTTAGGTATTTTCTTATCCTCTTTTGCAACATGGGTTTTAGTAAGCAATAGCCCCATTACCCTGGCCGGGGTAATAAGATTTGTTCTTACCTCTACCCACCTCACTCAAGGCAGGCTACGCTGCACATAGCTCGTTTACCACATTGCAGGTTTAATCCATTGCCGTACCAAGGGTATTTCTCCCAAGACACGCACAACGGTCTCCACGGTGGTAGGGTCGTTATCGCATGCCTTTGCGGTCGCCCCACCACCTTACTCCCAGCACAAGCCCACAACTGGGCGTTACAGGCCAGCACAAGGAACTTCATCGATGTGCCCTTCAACGGATTTTTAGCCCCGTCCTCAAAAATACTTACCTGACTAGAATACTGCACCATCTTATTAAGAAAATTATATCATAATTATAAATAATTGAACATTAATTTTTTTTAAACTAATTAATACCTGTGAAATATTAATACTCTCTACTAAAATTCAATTAATATTCTCTTTCTAATAAGAATTTAGTTATTTCTTTTAATTCAGTGGTATCTTTCCCAATATTTCCAAGGAATTTGTAACATTCTTTTGTAAGACTATTGCAAAACTCTTTACATTTGTCTATTCCATACATGGTTACAAAATTAGTTTTATTGTTATCTGCATCGCTTTGAGATTTACCAAGAACCTTAGAATCTCCTTCCACATCAAGAATATCATCCTTAATTTGAAAAGCCAATCCTAGTTTTTCTCCAAAATTTCTAAGATTAACCATATCCTCCTCAGAAGCATTTCCAATAAGTGCTCCTGCTACAATTGAAGCAGTAATTAATTGTCCAGTTTTGTTTTTATGCATTTCAAGTAGTGTTGCTTCATCTATTTCATGACCTTCGCTTCTTATATCTAGAATTTGACCTTTAATCATCCCATCAATACCTGATGATTTAGCGATCGTTGCACTAGCTTTAATCTTTTTCAGATCTCCACATAAACAGTTTTCAAACATTATGCTCATAGCTTCATTTAGTAAACTATCTCCTGCAAGTGTTGCAATAGCTTCACCATAAACTTTATGATTTGTAGGTTTTCCTCTTCTTAAATCATCGTTATCCATGCATGGAAGATCATCATGAATTAGTGAATAAGTGTGTATCATCTCCATGGCTGCTGCAAAAGGAAATACTTCTTCTTCATTTTTACTATACATTTTATAAGTACATATCATAAGTATAGGTCTTATTCTTTTGCCCCCAACTTTCAAACTATATACTAAAGGATCTAGGAGCGAATCATCCCCAACATTTTTCTGCTTAAAATAATTCTTAATCCAATCTTCTATTTTTTCTTTATATATATTAAAATTCATTTTACTCCCTCATTACTATAATAAGTTTTCTTTTTCAAAGTCTTCTTCACCTTTATCTGTAAGTAATTTTATTTTTGCTTCTGCTTCTTGAAGAGTTTTATATAGCTCACTATAAAGTCTCATTCCCTCTTCATATTTTGTTATGGCATCATCTAATGTAACTTCTCTATTTTCCATTTCAAGTAATATCTCTTCAAGCTTAGTGATTTTACTTTCATAAGTTTCTTTTTTCTTAGCCATATTATTCCTCCACCTGCTCTATTTTGAAAATACCGCGCCCATCTCTCATTGTAATATCAACAATCTCATGTTTTCTTAATTCACCAAAAGAATCGATAGAGCGTTTTTCTTCGTCGCTTATAATGCTATAGCCCTTATCTAGTATATTTAAAGGATTATTGCCAATTAGTCTATGGTTAATTACCATGAGCTTGTTTGCTTCAGCTTGAAGCTTAAATTCCACAGTAAATCCCAACTTATTTCTAAGGCTATCGAGTTTATCATATTGATTTACAATATAATTTTCTGGACTATATAATTTTAATCTACTTTTTATACTGTCCAAATTATTAAATCTATCATTAATGTTCTCTTCAATTGAATTAATAAACTCATCCTTCAAATCATTTAGCTTTTCCTTCAGTAAATCTAAATTATATACCACAATTTCAGCAGCATGGGAAGGAGTTGCGGCGCGTAAATCTGCCACAAAATCAGCAATAGTAAAGTCAGTTTCGTGGCCAATTCCAGTAACAATTGGAATTTTTGATGATGCAATAGCTCTAGCTACCACCTCTTCATTAAATGCCCACAATTCTTCAAGTGAGCCTCCACCACGAGCTAATATTATCACGTCTATATCAGAAATATTATTTAGTGCTTCTATTCCACTTACAATTTCACTACTGGCCTTTATTCCTTGCATTAATGAAGGATATATTAAAATATCTACGTTTTTATTTCTTCTTTTTGCTACCTTTATTATATCTCTTATTGCTGCACCTGTAGGAGAAGTCACTACACCTATCCTCTTTGGGATAATAGGGATAGTTTTTTTCCTGGAGTCATCGAATAAGCCCTCTTTCTCCAGTTTTTCCTTAAGCATGTTAAAAGCTAAAAATAATTCTCCTTCTCCCTCTACCTTCATGGTATTGCAGTAAAGCTGATAAGTTCCCTCTTTTTCATAGATAGATATATTCCCTGATACTATTACATTCATTCCATCCTTAGGAACAAATGATAAATCCATAGCTTTAGTTCTAAACATTACACACTTTATTTTGGTAAAGCTATCCTTTAATGAAAAATAAATATGACCGCTGCTATGAATTTTTACATTTGACAATTCGCCATTAATGTTAGAATTTTTAAGAATAAAGTCGTTATCAACCACTTTTTTCATGTAACTATTTACAGCTGTTACAGATAAAACCTTATTGTACATTTCTCAGCCATGCTTCACAAGTATTTTTCATAAGCATTGTTGTTGTCATTGATCCAACGCCTCCCGGTACAGGACTTACCAGTTTAGCTTTCTCAATTACATTATCAAGATTCACGTCGCCCTTCACCTTACCTTCTACCATAGTGGTTCCTACATCTATAACTATAGCTCCTTCTTTTACAAATTCACTTGTTACTAAACCTGGTTTCCCTACAGCTGCAACTAAAATATCTGCTTCCTTGCAAATATTTTTCAAATCTACAGTTTTAGAGTGACAAATAGTTACGGTAGCATTTTCATTTAAAAACAACTGTGCTGCTGGTTTTCCAACTATATTACTTCTCCCTATGATAACCACTCTTTTTCCTGCTATATCTACTAGTTGTGATTTAATTAACTCAAGAATACTCTTTGCTGTACAAGGCACAAAGCATTCCCTACCCTTATAAAATCTACCTGTATTATATTCTGTGAGTCCATCCACATCCTTTTCCACATCAATTGCTTCAACAATCTTATGTTCATCTAAATGATTAGGAATTGGTAATTGAAGAATTATACCATCTATAGATTTATCTTTATTTAGCTTTTCTATTTCAGATAAAAGTTCTTTGTCAGTTATTTCTGTTGGAAATATTTTCATGTCGTACAATATTCCCAATTCCTCACTGACTTTTTTTTGTCCCAAAGTATAATAAATAGAACCACCATCATCACCAACTATTATCGATACTAAAGCTGGTGGTCGTTTCCCTTCATTTACCTTCCGTGATATTAATTCTCTAATTTCATTTTTGTACTGTAGCACTAAATTTTTTCCTCTTAATATCATTCCCATAAATGCACCTACTTTTTAATAAGATTATTTAAAACACCGTTGATAAATGACGGTGCATTATCATCACCGTATTTTTTTGCAAGTTCAATAGATTCATTTATAGTAACTTTATTTGGAATTTCTTCATCAAATAATATTTCATATGTAGCCATTTTAAGTATTGCCACATTAATCTTTGGTAATCTCTCAAATTTCCATTTAACTAAATATTTAGATATTGTCTCTATTATGTACTCCTCATTCTCAGAAACTCCCTTGAGAACTTTTATTACATATTCAAAATCTATATCTTCAATTTTATCTTCTGTGTTCTCACGAAAATTTTCAATAATGTCTACATATTCTTCTTTGTTTATTAACATTTCAAATAGCAACTTAGTTGCTACCTCTCTACTTTTTCTTCTATTCATATATATACCCTCCGTAAAATATCAGTTTCTTATGCCATTGTAATTTCGTAAAATATTAGTTTATTATGGTATTGCAATTATGTACTTTTAGATTAATATCAAATAAACAGAGTTCTTGGCTTCAGATGGAGTTTTTACTCCACCTGAAGCTTAGAAA
>DAMAVY010000186.1:0-6644 GCA_032077725.1 Clostridium sp.
CATGCGGGTTTCCCAGATTTACTATTTTAATAGCATTATAAAAGTTTAACTTTAAATGAAGAAGGGAAAGTTATATAATGAATATGGACATGGGGAAATAGAGTGAAAAAGCTTAACCTTATGCTTTAAGATATAATAATTGAGGTTTAGGAGGTACATATATTCATGAGTAAAGTTGTTGTAATATTTAATGGTGGAACTATATCTATGAAGGTTGATGAAAAAATAAAAGCTGCAGTGCCTAATTTAACTGGGGAAGAAATAATGTCCATGGTAACTGGAATTGAAGAGTATGCGGAGGTAGAATCTTATACATTTTCAAGTCTTCCAAGCCCTCATATAACACCGGACATTATGCTTGAATTATCAAATTATATTAAGACGTTTTTGGTTAGAGACGATGTGGATGGGGTTGTTGTTACCCATGGAACGGATTCCTTGGAAGAAACGGCTTATTTTCTTCAACTTACTATTAATAGTGAAAAGCCAGTAGTTGTAACAGGCTCTATGAGAAATAGCTCTGAGCTTGGGTATGATGGACCAGCTAATTTAGCAGCATCTATTTGCACAGCTACTTCCAAAGAGTCAAGAAATAGAGGCGTAATGGTATGTTTAAATAATGAACTTAATTGTGCAAGTGAAGTTACAAAGTCACACTCAATGCATCTTAACACCTTTCAAAGTCCTGAATTTGGACCTATTGGAATTGTGGATAGCAATGAAGTGATATTTTATAGAGATATGATAGCAAAGGAATATATTGATACTGATGTAATAGAGAACAATGTACAACTTATCAAATCTTGTGCTGGTATGGATGGAACTCTAATAGATTTCTGTGTAGAAAAAGGTGCAAAAGGCCTGGTAATTGAAGCTATGGGAAGAGGCAATATGCCACCACTAATGGCTACAGCAGTACATAAAGCTATAAATAAAGGGGTTGCAGTAGTAATCGTATCCAGATGCTATAAAGGTAGAGTTTTAGACAGTTATGGATATGAAGGTGGAGGAAAGCAACTTCGAAATATGGGTGTAATATTTGGTGACAGTATGCCTGGTCAAAAGGCTAGAATAAAGCTAATATTAGCCCTTGGAAAAACTAATAATGTAGAAGAAATCAGAAAAATATTTGAAAACGGACACTATTAAAACACGAACATTACAAAAATAAATTAAGTAAATATACGTAAAATTGTTGACATAGGAGTGGAAAATTGATATTATAATGAAGTAAAAAGAAATAAAAAGAAATATCCACTTAATTTTCATATATATCTAATGCGATGGATTAGATGTTTCTACCGGATACCGATAAAATCCGACTATGAGAATTCCTATGATTTAAGAATGGCCACTGGAATTCGCATTTCGATGGCTATTTTTTTGCATTTGTTCATAGTTTATTAATTTATTTAAAGGGGAGAATATTATGGAAAAGTTTTTCAAGTTAAAAGAAAATGGAACTGATGTCAAAACCGAACTAATGGCAGGCTTAACAACATTTTTAACAATGGCTTATATTTTATTTGTTAATCCACAAATGTTAGCAATAACTGGAATGGATAAAAATTCAGTGTTTTTAGCAACAATACTTGCTGCAGCTATAGGTACTTTCGTAATGGGATTTGTTGCAAATGTTCCTTTTGCACAAGCACCAGGTATGGGCTTAAATGCATTCTTTACATTTACTGTTGTTTTAACATTAGGGTTTACATGGCAACAAGCCTTTGCAATGGTATTTATATGCGGAATAATTAATATTTTAATTACAGTTACTAAAGTTAGAAAAATGATAATAAATGCTATACCAGTATCGCTTCAATATGCTATTTCAGGTGGTATTGGTCTTTTCATAGCTTATATTGGAATTAAGCAAGCACACTTATTAAACTTTACAGGAGAAGCTGCAAGTAAAATATTTGCTTCAGAAGCTTCAACAAAGTACTTCGACATACTTCCAGTATTAACAAACTTTAAAGATCCTGTAGCTCAATTGGCTTTAATAGGACTTGTTATAACAATTGTGTTAATGCTACTAAAAGTCAAAGGTTCAATTCTTATAGGAATTTTAGCAACTACTGTTATAGGTATATTTACAGGAGTTACTATAGTTCCAGACTTTTCTACAATGAAATTCGCAATTCCAAGTTTAGCTCCAACATTTTTTAAATTAGATATTGCAGGACTATTTGCAGATCCATCAAAAATATTCTTTGTAATTACTACTATATTTGCCTTTTCATTATCAGATACCTTCGATACAATTGGAACATTTTTAGGTACAGGAAGAAAAGCTGGTATATTTGATGAAAAAGATGAAAAATTATTTCAAGAAGGAAATAACAGATCATCAAAACTTGAAAAAGCGTTATTTGCTGATGCAACTGCAACATCTATAGGAGCACTACTAGGTACAAGTAATACTACTACTTATGTTGAGAGTGCTGCTGGTATTGGTGCTGGTGGTAGAACAGGATTAACTTCTGTTACCGTTGGAGTATTATTTTTACTTTCAGTTTTCGTAGCACCATTAATGGGTATGGTTCCAGGCGCAGCAACAGCTCCAGCATTGATAGTTGTTGGAATATTAATGATGGAATCATTTGGAAAAATTAATTGGTCTGAATTCACAGAAGCTATGCCTGCATTCTTTGTAATAATATTTATGCCTCTAGCTTATAGTATATCAACAGGAATAGCTGCAGGATTTATATTCTACTGTATTTGTAAAATAGTTACTAAAAAAGCAAAAGAAGTCCATCCAGTAATGTATATTGTGTCATTGCTATTCTTAGCGAATTTCGTTATAATAGCAATGCAGAAATAAATAATATTATTGTTAATAAACTAATAAAAATCTGTGAATTTTATATTTCACAGATTTTTTTAGTGTTTAACCTGAAATACAAGGGGTTTTCTACGCTTTTCTAAGAAATATTTTGATTTTCTTTAAATTTCTTTTGTATATGGGTTGAAATAAGTGATAAACTTTATGTATAATTAATAAAGAATTTATCAAAGGCTGGAAGGGTGCGTTATAAATGATTAAAAGCATGACCGGATTTGGAAGAGGCACATCTGAAGGAGAATTATCTAATTTTATAGTAGAAATTAAAACTGTAAATCATAGATATTTCGAAGTTAATGTTAGAATGCCTAGAACACTTATGTCATTAGAAGATAATATAAGAAAAAATGTGAATGAAAAAATTAAAAGAGGTAAGGTTGACATATTTATTACTCAAAATCAAGTGGGTACAGAAGACGTGGATGTAGTAATAAATGAGAATTTGGCTGATAATTATGTAAAAGCACTTTATAAGCTTAAAGAAAAGTATAGTTTACGAGATGATATTTCAGCTACGAATTTAGCAAGATTTCCGGAAGTTCTCACAGTACAGCAAAAAGAAGAAGATTTAGATAAAATATGGTATACTTTATTACCAGCTGTAGATGATGCTGTTAATAATCTATCTTTAATGAGAGAACAAGAGGGAGAAAAACTTTTAATTGATATTACTAAAAGATGTGAATGTATTTCTAATAATATTGATATAATTAGTAGTAGGGTACCAGAAGTATCGGAGGAATATAGGAAAAGACTATTAAAGAAAGTAGAAGAGATCCTAGTTGAAAGAGATATTGATGAAAATCGCATTGCAATGGAAGTAGTCCTTCAAGCTGATAAAACTTGCATTGATGAAGAAATCGTTAGACTTAAGAGTCACATATCTCAAGTTCTTGAGACTTTTAAGTTAAATGAACCTGTAGGTAGAAAATTAGACTTTGTTATTCAAGAAATGAATAGAGAGGCAAATACAATTGCGTCTAAAGTTAATGATTTAGAATTAACCAATATAGCACTTGATATTAAAAGTGACATAGAAAAAATTAGAGAACAAGTTCAGAATGTAGAATAAACTAGGAGGTTAGGCATGAGTATAAAACTTATAAATATTGGATTTGGAAATATTGTTTCCGCAAATAGATTAGTTGCTATTGTTAGTCCAGAATCAGCACCAATAAAAAGAATAATTCAAGAAGCTAGGGATAGGGGTATGTTAATTGATGCAACCTATGGTAGAAGAACTAGAGCAGTAATTATTACAGATAGTGATCATGTAATACTATCAGCAGTTCAACCTGAAACAGTAGCCCATAGATTATCTTCAAAGGATGATGATGTCATAGATGAAGTTGATGAATAGTATGAGACTTATGAATAGTATGAGTAGTAAAGGTCAACTATTAGTTGTATCTGGCCCTTCAGGCGCTGGAAAAGGAACAGTATGTAAGGCACTAATTGAAAGAAACCCAATATGGATTTCTGTATCATGTACTACACGTAAACCAAGAGCAGGAGAAATGGAAGGTGTAAATTATTATTTTTTAGAAAAAGAAGAGTTTCTAAAAAAGATTGATAGTGAAGATTTTCTTGAATATGCTGAAGTTTATGGGAATTTCTATGGTACACCTAAGTCTAATGTTTTAAAAATGTTAGAAGAAGGGAAAGATGTAATACTAGAGATAGATATTCAAGGAGCATTGAAGATTAAGTCTTCATATCCTGATGGAGTATTTATATTTATTATGCCACCATCTATGGAAGAACTTAGAAATAGAATTACAAGCAGGGGGAGTGAGACTCCAGAATCATTAAAGACAAGAATGGAGTCTGCCTACGGCGAAATAAGTTTTGCATCAAAATATGATTATGCGGTTGTAAATGATGAAGTTGATTGTGCAGTAAAAAGAATAGAAAGTATAATTATTGCAGAAAAATGTAGAGTTTTTAAAATAAAAGATGAACTATTAGGGAGGTTCTAACAATATGAATGATTCAATGATAAACCCATCGGTTATAGAGTTACTAAATAAAGTGGATAATAGGTATTCACTAGTGGTAGCTACTTCAAGAAGAGCAAGACAATTAATTGAGGGTGAAGAGCCAAGAATTACTACTGTAGGTAATAAACCTTTAACTATTGCTATAAATGAAGTTAATGAAGGCATTGTTACAATTACTGAACAAGAGCAAGAAGAAGAAAATACTAATGGTATGGATGAAGAAGAAGTAAAAGATTCTCAAGAGGCGGAAGAAGGATTAGTATAAAATGAATGAAAAGAATGTTGTAATAGGGGTAACTGGTGGAATTGCTGCATATAAGGCACTAGATGTAGTAAGTAGGTTAAAAAAGCATAACATTAATGTGGATGTTATTATGACAAAGTCCGCTTGTGAGTTTGTTACTACCTTAAGTTTTCAATCACTGAGTAAGAATGCGGTTATCAAAGATATGTTTGATGAGCCTAAAGTTTTTGAAATAGAGCATATAGCTTTAGCCAAAAAAGCAGATTTGTTAGTAGTGGTTCCTGCTACTGCAAATATTATAGGTAAGGTAGCTAATGGCATTGCAGATGATATGTTATCTACTACTATTATGGCAACTAATGCAAAAGTAATTTTTGCTCCTGCTATGAACACAAACATGTATAACAATCCTATAGTTAAGGAAAATATTAATAAGTTAAAAAACTATGGATACCAGTTTATAAATCCAAGTACTGGAATACTAGCTTGTGGTGATGTTGGAGATGGAAAACTTGCGGATACTGAAGAAATTGTAGAAGTAATTCTATCTAAGCTTTATGAGAAGAAAGATTTAATAGGTAAGAAGGTTTTGGTAACAGCAGGACCAACAAGAGCAGATATTGACCCTGTTAGATTTATAACTAACAGATCTACAGGTAAAATGGGATATGCAATTGCGGAAGAAGCAAGAGATAGAGGTGCTGAAGTTGTTCTTGTTAGTGGACCTACTAATATTAAACCACCTTGTGGAGTCAAAGTAATAGATGTTTTAACTAATGAAGATATGTTAAATGCAGTTTTAAAAGAATTTGACACTAGTGATATTGTTGTGAAATCAGCTGCGGTAAGTGACTACAAATCAAAAAGTTATTCAGAAACAAAATTAAAAAAAGGTTCAGGTAATCTAAACTTAGAATTTGTTAAGGATAATGATATTTTAAAGAAGCTGGGAACTCTTAAAAAACATCAAATCTTAGTTGGATTTGCAGCAGAGAGTAATGATGTTATAGAAAATGCTCATAAAAAACTAAAAGTGAAAAACTTAGATTATATCGTTGCTAATGATATAACTGAAAGTGATGCAGGCTTTGGAACTGATACTAATAAAGTAACGATTATAAGAAAAGACGGCAAAGAAATTTCGCTTCATAGTATGAGCAAAAGATTAGTTGGTTGTGAGCTTTTCAACATGATTTTGAGTGATAAATAAAAAAAGCGACATAGTCGCTTTTTTTATTTGACATTTATAATATGCTTTATTATATGCCTTAGCATAAGGAGGAAAACCTATGGATATGTATCTTGGAATTATCGTTAATAATGAAGCTGTAAAGGTAGATAGAATATTTACTTATAAAGTCCCTGAAGGATTACAAAGCAAAGTAAAAAAAGGTAGAATGGTTACAGTTCCCTTTGGTAATGGAAATAAGAAAATATATGGCTTTATAGTTGATATATTTTATAATATAGATGACAATACTAAACTAAAGGGTATTAATGATATTGATGATAATATTGAATATCTCACAGAGGAAAATATAAGTTTAATTAA
>DAMAVY010000187.1:0-6643 GCA_032077725.1 Clostridium sp.
AACAAAACGGTTGGATTTAATGCGAGCGCTCTTGCAATACATACTTTTTGTTGGTTTCCCCCACTTAAACTTTTTGTGATTTGCGTAGGCCCTGTACATCTTATGTCCAAGTCCTTAATCATATTTTTTGCGTATTTTCTTATTTCTTTAGAATCACCAAACTTCATAAATCCAAAGGTTTTTATAAATTTATTCTTAACTTCCATGGAAGTAACTACAATATTAAGTTCAATAGAACTATCAAGTAACAATCCTACCCCTCTTCTATCCTCTGATACGAAGGCAAGTCCCTTATCTAGCGCCTCTTTTGGGCTATTAAGCTTTAATTGAGTCCCTTGGAGGAGCACTTTCCCTTGACTTTCATATAATCCCATTATCCCGTTTGCGATGCCAATTTTACCCTGGCCTGCAAGACCCCCAAGGCCTAATATTTCACCCTTATACACATCTAGATTAATATTCTTAACTCTCTCTCCAGGCATATCAACATTGAAATTTCTTAGCTTCATAATCACATCTTTATTTTCTTCTAATTTGCTAGCATCTTCTTTTTGCGTTAATTCTAATTTGCGCCCTACCATGAGCTCTGCTAATTCTATTACATTAGTTGATGTTTTTTCTAAGGTTTTTACACGTTCCCCATCTCTAAGTACTGTAATATTATCAGCTAAAGTCATAACTTCTCCCAATCTATGGGTTATAAATATTATACCTATCCCTTTACTCGCTAGTACCTTCATAGTATCCATCAATACTTCAGCTTCACTTTCTGTGAGTACAGCTGTTGGTTCATCAAATACTAAAACCTTAACTTTATTTTTATCTATTTCCCGAGCAATTTCCACAAATTGCATGTATCCTACTGGAAGTGCAGATACATAGGTAAGCTCCTCTATACTCATACCTATAGTATCTAACGCCTTTCTAGCATCTTCATTCATAGTTTTATAGTCTAAACTTTCTAAACTTTTACCAAAAATCTTACTTATAATTGAAGGTTTAGTAATCTCTCTATTTAACTTAACATTTTCCGATACTGTAAAACCTGGTATAAGCATAAACTCTTGATGTACCATACCTATTCCAAGTTCCATAGCATCTTTAGGTGATTTTATAATTATTTTCTCTTTATCTAAAAATACATCTCCCTCGAATCCACCTGTATTATGTATTACAGGCATGCCAAATAATATATTCATCAAAGTAGATTTTCCCGCTCCATTTTCCCCAAGAAGAGCATGGATTTCCCCTGCCTTTATCTTTAAATCTATTCCTTTTAAAACTAAGTTCCCAAAATAATCCTTATTTATACCTTCCATACGAAGTACATATTCACTATCCAAATTATATTCCTCCATTCCAGTGGTATATTAAATTACATCTTTCCTGTGAACTTCCTAAATCTTATAAATTAAGTGAAGTTTTAAATGTAGTTTAAAACTCCACTTAATAAATTTACTTTAATATCTAAAAATCTAGATAGTCTGATAATATTAGATAGTAGTTATCATAAGTTTTCCCTGTTCCTCCATCTGTGTATGGATTAATAGTGATATCTACGTCTACACTATTATTTAATATCTCAGCAAGTTTTTCCTTGTCATTTTTGCCATCAGTCTTTCCTTCTAGATAAGCAATAGCATATTCTGTTCCACATTCAACCATTAACATATTTACTGGTATTGGCCATGTGGAAAATCTTCCTTCCCCACCTTTTTCTTTAATCTTAGCTGTAATTTCATCAATTATATAACTAACATCGCCCTTTTTATCATCTGGAATTTTAATTCCTAGTGCTGCTGGATAAGCATGATAAGGTGATGGACAACATTGTTGAGGGAATATAGCTCCTTCAGTTAAAACTGATTTTATAAGAGGTTCTTGCATTGAACAATTAGTTGAAAAGAATGCTGTATCCTTACCGAACTCGGCAACTTTTCTTGGAACATCTTCTAATATAAATTGTTGTGCTCCTGGTACACCTGCATCTCCTGTTGGATCTGGAGCTGTAGCATCAACAAATTCTAAGCCTAATTCTTTACAAGTTTCCTTTAATAACTCTCTTCTCTTTGCTAACATCTCATAAGACATATGTCTTGGGAATGAATAATGTACTAAAGTTTTTGCACCTTGTTTTTTTGCTTGTTCTACAATAGTTTTTCCCATTCCAAGTTCATCAGCAGCAAGAACTACATCAGCTTTCCCAGCTATCATAGATGGATCTTCTCCTGGTACGCCAGCTATAAATAACATGTCTGGATTTTTTTCTCTTACCTTATCGATGGCAGCAGATGCACCCGGTACGGCTTGCACGAATACTATAGCTTTTACATCTGGATCAGCAGCCAAAGTAAGGGTATTAGCAATTGTTGTTTCTTGCTCCTTCATAAAACTATCTGGATAAGTTTGTAATATAATCTTATCCCCGTACTTTTTCTTCATTGCCTCAGCGGCTCTGTACTCTTCTTCTCCTTGGGACACTGTCCCTGTAATTATCCCTATTTTATAAGACTTTTCCTCTGTTTTTTTACCAGCTGTAGGGTCCTTAGGTGTACAACCTATCATCCCAAAAATCATAACTCCAGTTAAAACAGTAGCTAATAATTTCTTTTTCATATAAATACCCCCTTAATTTATTTATTAAAATATATTAAATAGTTAATGTATTTATTACAGATTGTTAATAATAAAGATACATTTACGTAGCTTTCAAATCATAAAAATTTATTAATCTTTGTTTTTAATTTCACATAAAATATTTGATATTATATAGTGCAAAATCATGGTTGAATTAATCTATTAATAGCAACACAAAAACCTCTCCAAAGTAGAATTTCTACCTTGAAGAGGTTTTATATTGCTTTATTTATCTTAGTATATTTATAAGATTACTTAATGCAGACGAATTTATTCCTCCACCTACTTCGTATATTGCTAGTGCTTTCTTAGTACTTAGCACTTGTTTTTGATTTGTACTTAGTTCTGAATTCATAAGAATTACAGGAGCTTTAAGTTTAGCTGCTAATGGTCCTGATGTTAATGCATCTGCAAGGATATCTCCCTTAGCTGCAAAACTTACTGGTTGAACTACCCCAGAGTAGAACTTGCTAATTACTGCTGCATTAGTGTCATACCTATTAACACCAGCTACTCTATTCCCACTAACATCTGAAGATGTAATAGCATTTATTTGTGATATTACATTGTTGTATATGATACCTGTACCTCCTATAAAGTACGCAGTTTCAAGACTTTCACCCTTTAACCAATCTAAAGTATTCTTAGTCACTGTATCACATTCTACTAAAATTATAGGAGCTTTTTCTTCTCCTGCTTTTGAAGCAATTGATAGTGCATCCGGTTCTCCATGTCCAAAACATACGTAAGCTTTGGTTACATCTACACTAGCGTCAAGTTTTTGAGCTACCTTTAGTGAAGTTTCATACCTATCTATTCCACCCAATCTTTCTACTGTAACTCCTGCTTTAATACCGTTTATTTGTGTAATTATATCATTTGAAATTACACCATCCCCACCTACTAATATTACCTTAGATGGATTTAACCTCTTTATCTCATTTTTTGTAGCAGTATCTAAATCATTAGTATCTGTAAGTAATATAGGTGCTCCATAAGCAGATGCTAAAGGTGTAGCTGTAAGTCCATCTGCATTTGCATATCCATTTACTAATAAGACAGTATCCGAACCATTTGCCCAGCCTTCTTTACTTACTTTTACTGATGTTTCATATCTATTCAATCCTATAAATTTCTTAAGAGGAACTGCATTTAGTTGTTTTAGTTTGCTTGTCAAAGTAGCATTAGAAGTTATACTCTTAGCTCTAAAATATATACTTCCATCTACTTCAGAATTCATTCTAATATATTCTACTTGCTTATCTATCTCACTAACCACATTCTCTGGATAACTTTGACTACCATCCTTATAGGCAGCTTGTCCAATATATAGTTTAACATCTGTACCTTGAACCTGCTTTGACCACCAATCCACAAGAGTTCCATATGGTGCAGCACTATTTCCAAAGGTCCAATATATTTGAGGTGCTATATAATCAACCCAACCATTTTTTATCCAAGCCACAGAATCACAATATATATCATAATAACTTTGTGCACCATGAGTACTAGAGCCAGCTGGATCACTAGATGAATTTTTCCATATTCCTCTTGGGCTCACACCAAATTCCACAGTAGAATCTATGCTCTTTATTTTTGCATCTACCCTTTGTATTAAAGTATTTACATTTTGTCTTCTCCAATCATCTTTGTTCATTCCATTACCATAGGTAGCATAGCTAGTGCTATCATTAAAGGATGATGATGGATAAAAATAATCATCAAAATGAATTCCATCTACATCGTATTTGTTTACCACTTCAGCAACAGTATCTACCATGTGGTTTACCACATTAGGATTTCCTGGATCTAGATATATTTTATCTTCATAAATTACTGTCCAATCATTGTGTATTCTTGCCACATTATTTAAAGCCAATTTACTATAAGCTGTACCAGATGTAGTTACTCTATAAGGATTAAACCAAGCATGAAATTCCATACCTCTTTTATGGGTTTCTTGAATCATAAAAGCTAATGGGTCATAACCTGGGTCTTTACCTTGAGTTCCTGTAAGCACCTCTGACCAAGGATTAATACTTGAATTATAAAGTGCATCCCCTGAAGGTCTTATTTGTACCATTACTGCGTTCATTCCCGCCGATTGCAGCTTATCAAGTAATGTTATGAATTCCTGTTTTTGACCTTCTATATTGTTTTGCGTATTAGGCCAATCTAACCCAGATACTGTGCTAATCCAAGCTGCTCTCAGTTCCTTATCATCTGCAAAAGCAGTGGTACTCATAACACCAAATGTCAAAAATATTCCTATTAGTAAAGTTAATAATTTCTTCATATTTCCCCCTTATGGTTGTTTAGTTTTATACTTCCCTATACTGTTATTTTCGGACTATCATGTTAAAGCTTAAGTAAAATTTTAACACATAAATTATGATTTAACAAGTTTTACAATTTGATAACCGCTAAAAATAGTCCTAAGTCACCTAAATTCTATTATGAAAATAGTGCCTCCTAGTCCATTTAAACCGGGAGGCACTGTTTATTTTATTTTAAAAGAGCTCTTTAATGATACTATTCTATTAAATACAGGCTTTTCTTCTGTGGAATATTTTAAGTCCACATTGAAATATCCATGTCTAAAGAATTGGAAGCTTTCAGCTGGTTTTACACCCTTCATATTAGCTTCTGCAAATCCCTTTAAAACTTCTAGCGAATCTTTGTTTATACACTCTAAGAATGTCTTATTTTCATCAATTTCTTCATCCTTAATTAATGGTTCAAACAATCTAAACTCTGCTGGTATAGCAGTACTCGCATCTAACCAGTGTATTGTACCTTTAACTTTTCTACCAGTAAATCCTGATCCACTCTTAGTTTCTTTATCATAGGTACAGTGAATTTCATTAATTTTTCCATTCTCGTCTTTTATAAAATCATTACATTTTATAAAGTATGCTCCTTTAAGTCTAACTTCATTTCCTGGGAATAATCTGAAATACTTTTTAGGAGGCTCCTCCATAAAATCTTCTTCCTCAATATAAATTTCCCTTGAGAAAGATACCATTCTTGTTCCCATAGATGGATCATCTTGATTATTTTCAATTTCAAGGATTTCATTTTCACCTTCAGGATAGTTTGTAATAACTACTTTTAAAGGTCTAATGATTCCCATAGTTCTTGGGACTTTAACACTTAAATCTTCCCTTATAAAATGCTCTAATAATTGTTCATCTACAGTGCTATCATTTTTAGCTACCCCAATTTCTCTACAGAAATTTCTTATAGATTCTGGCGTATATCCACGTCTTCTAAGTCCAGCTATAGTAGGCATTCTTGGGTCATCCCATCCATCTACTATCCCTTCATCTACTAAGGCTTTAAGTTTTCTCTTACTCATTACAGTATTAGTAATGTTAAGTCGTGCAAACTCAATCTGTCTTGGAATTTTCTCCATTTCACAAGCTTCTACTACCCAATCATAAAGTGGTCTATGATCTTCAAATTCTAAAGTACATATTGAATGGGTAATTCCTTCAATGGAATCCTCTAGTGGATGTGCAAAATCATACATTGGGTATACACACCACTTATCTCCTGTATTATGATGAGTAGTATGGGCAATACGATAAATTATAGGATCTCTCAAGTTTATATTTGAAGAACCCATATCGATTTTTGCCCTTAATACTTTTTCTCCATCTTTAAATTCGCCATTTCTCATGCGCTGAAATAAATCTAAGTTTTCTTCTACACTTCTATCTCTATATTGGCTCTCTTTTCCTGGTTCTCTAAGTGTTCCCCTGTGCTCTTTAATCTCTTCTGGAGATAAATCACATACGAAGGCTAATCCTTTTTTTATAAGTAATACTGCCCTATTATACATTTCTTCAAAATAATTTGATGCAAAGTATAAATTATCCCAGTCAAAACCAAGCCACTTAATATCATCTTTTATGGATTCAACATATTCTGTGTCTTCCTTTATTGGATTTGTATCGTCAAATCTTAAGTTAGTTTTACCATTAAATTCATCTGCCAGTTCAAA
>DAMAVY010000188.1:0-6637 GCA_032077725.1 Clostridium sp.
CCTATCTCATCGACTTCACCTCCACCATTTAACTCAATGTTTACTTCATCTCCATTTATCATTCCTGGTGTTTTAATAGCACCTTTTATAGTTATCATTTCTCCTTCAATGCCTTGACCTACATTGATAGAACCATAAAGTTTAACACTTACAGAATTAATTTTTCCTTCTACCTTACCTGAACCAGACATTTCGAATTCTTCTCCCTTAAAACTACCACCAATTGTTTCACTTCCACTTACAGAAAACTTATTTGCAAAAACAGAACCTAGTATTGAACCACTGCCACTTATGCTACCATTAACGCAATTCAAATCTCCATTTATTCTGCTACTTCCACTTATTTTAAAGATATTAGTTGTAACTGTGCCTTCTACCTTACCACTTCCACTAATATTGAACTTTTCGCAATTTACATCCCCAGTAATTTTCCCACTACCACTAATGGAAACTACATCATACCTTCCTCCTCCAGCACTACCTGAACCTGATATTTTTAAATCTCCATATTCACAATTATTAACCATACTCGTTACCTCCATTTATTTATAATTTATTTAATTTTAATAATCTCAATCGCCTTATAATGGCAACAATTTCTAACTCTCATCAATTTTCAATTGTCCATTTTCAATTGTCCATTGTCAATTCTTCACTTCCATATTATGATAGTAACATAACATTGTTACGTTGTAAATACATTGTTTTGTTATTTTTATAATTATTTAAATTTTATTGTCAGTATTGGTATATTCACCTATCAAGGGCATAAAAAAACTCTAGAAGAGAATTTATACCCTTCTAGAGTTTAAAATTATTATATCTTACTTACTTTACGTAAGAAGCTCCAATTTCAAGAGCCTTTTTATTAATTTCAAAGAATTTTTCTTTTCCATGTGCTCTTAAAGAATCAAGTAGAACTTCCATAGTAACTATTTGAGTTTTTTGAACAAGAGCTCCAAGAAGAACCATGTTAGCAATTTGTTTGCTTCCAAGATTAGCAGCTTCTGTTTGAGCTGGTATTTTTATTACCTCAACATCATTTCTTGCCACTTCTCTATTGATAAGATCGCTATCTACTATGATTAGTCCACCCTTTGATACTTCTTCTTCGAATTTATCAAGAGATGGTCTGTTCATAACAACTAGGGAACTAGGATTATAAACTATTGGGCATCCTACAGGATCATCTGAAACAATAACAGAACAGTTTGCAGTACCTCCACGCATTTCTGGGCCGTAAGAAGGTAACCAGGAAACGCTCATATCGACATCCATTCCAGCATAAGCTAGGAATTTTCCCATAGATAATATTCCTTGTCCACCAAATCCAGCAAATATTATTTCTTGTGATGCCATATTATTTCACCCCTTCAGCTACATCTTTTTTTACACCTAGAGGATAGAATGGAATCATGTTATCCCTTAACCATCCAATAGATTCCTCTGTGGATAATCCCCAGTTTGTTGGGCATATTGATAATACTTCAACCATGGAGAATCCTTTTCCATCCATAGCATTTTGGAATGCTTTTTTAATAGCAGCTTTTGCTTTGTTTACATGTGGTACGCTATCTACAGCTACTCTTTCAGCATAACATACCCCGCCTAGAGTAGATAACATTTCTGATACTCTAATTGGGAATCCTTGAATTTTTACATCTCTTCCATATGGAGAAGTTTCTGTAATTTGTCCTGGTAAAGTTGTTGGGGCCATTTGACCACCTGTCATACCATATATACAGTTATTTACGAAGATAGTAACTATATTTTCTCCTCTAGAAGCAGCATGTACTATTTCTGCTGTTCCAATGGCAGCTAAATCTCCATCTCCTTGATATGTGAATACCATTTTGTCAGGATTTGTTCTTTTTATTCCAGTAGCAACTGCAGGTGCTCTTCCATGGGCAGCTTCAAACATATCACAAGCAAAATAGTCATATGCTAAAACAGAACATCCAACAGGAGCAACTCCTATTGTTTTATCTATAATATTTAATTCTTCAAGTACTTCTCCCACTAATCTATGGATTATTCCATGTGTGCATCCTGGGCAGTAATGGGTAGGTACGTCTAATAGTCCTTTTGTTGGCTGAAATACCACTTCCATTATTTAGCACCTCCAATGAATTTTTTAACATTTTCTAGAACTTCAACTGGACTTGGAACCATTCCACCTGTTCTTCCATAGAAAAATACTGGTTTTCTTCCTTCCACTGAAAGTCTAACATCTTCTACCATTTGGCCACAACTAAGTTCGATAGAAGCATATCCATGTTTAGTTTTGTTAATAGTCTTTTCAAAGGCTTCTACTGGGAAAGGCCAAAGTGTTATTGGTCTTATTAATCCAAGCTTAATTCCTTCATTTTTAGCTAATTTAATTGCGCTTTTGCATATTCTTGATGTTGTACCGTATGCAACCATTATTAAATCTACTTCATCTTCGCAATTATATAATTCATATCTAACTTCATTTTCTTTTATAACTTTAAATTTACCTTGTAAGTGTTTATTATGCTCCTCAAGAGATTCTGGATTTAAATATAAAGAGTTTATTACATTATGTTTAGCTCTTCCGTTTAATCCATTAGCAGCCCAAGTTTTTTCTGGGAGTTCTCTCTTGGTTCTTTCTTTAAATTCTACTGGTTCCATCATTTGACCAAGCATTCCATCTCCCATAACCATAACAGGAGTTCTGTACATATCTGCTACGTCAAAAGCATCTTGAATTAAATCTACCATTTCTTGGATTGAGCTTGGTGCAAAAACTGGCATATTAAAATCTCCGTGTGCACCACCTTTAGTTGCTTGGAAATAATCTGATTGGGCTGGTTGAATTCCACCAAGTCCTGGACCACCTCTAACTATATTTACTATTACGCAAGGAAGCTCTGCTCCTGCAATATAAGATATTCCTTCTGCTTTTAAGCTTATTCCAGGTGAACTAGAAGAAGTCATACTTCTTACTCCTGTTCCAGCTGCTCCATATACCATATTGATAGCTGCAATTTCACTTTCAGCTTGAAGAAATACTCTTCCGATTTTAGGCATTTGTCTTGAAAGATAAGCTGATACTTCAGTTTGTGGTGTTATAGGGTATCCAAAGAAACATTTACAACCTGCTGTAATAGCAGCTTGACCTATAGCTTCGTTACCCTTCATTAAAACTTTTTCTGACATGAAACTTTTCCCCCCCCTATTATTTTTCCACTGTGATTACAAGATCTGGACACATTTTTCCACAGGATGCACAACCAATGCACTTTGACATATTTTCTTCTGTAACTATTGCAGGATGATATCCCTTCACATTTAGTTCTTCAGAATAAGTTATGATATTTTTTGGACATACAAGTATGCATTGTCCACATCCCTTACATCTGTCTTCCCTAAAAGTTACCTTTGCCATAATATTACCTCCTTGTATGGAAAATTTGAAATAGTTTGTTTAAATATATTACAATGTCACATAAATTTTAGTACGTAACCTGTATAAACACATCATTGAACAATGAGTTATTGTAAGTGGTTATACGTTTACATATATAATTTATCACTTTTCTATACCTGGTGTCAATTCAATACGTGATAGTGTTAAATTAAATTTTTTTCCAAGGAGGCAACATGAATATATGTATGGGAAATACCTCTCCTGAAACTTTTCCTTGAACATCTTTCACAAGATTTTCTGGACATACTGTATAACTATGAGGAATATTTAATTCCTTAGAAAGCTTTTGTATTTCCTTATCTCCTTTAATTATATGGTCCACAGTAGTTTCATAGGACAAATTTGTATTTGATATGAGATGTGTCACCTTTAATCTTGAAGATTTTTCTATTTCTAAAAGAAATTCAGTGGTATCTTTCTCATTAGCGGTAAGAGGCCTATTACTATTTGCAACAAAATACATGTCATAAGGTTCTTCCTTAAAATATCTGTTATACTGACCTAGCGCTACTGCCCCTGCATCATCTCCTCCAATATCAAAAACTACGTCATAACTCTTATCATTAAAAACAGTTTTGACTTCTGATGGTAGAACCATCAACTCTGCATTGACATAGTCAGGATTTGAGGATATTACTCTTATACCATATTTGTCCTTAAGCTCATTTGTAAGATCTCTAACACAGAAATATGGATTTACTATGTCCAAATCTACAAGGGCTACCTTCTTGCCATTTTTAGCTAAATTAATTGCATAATTAATTGCTATTTCTGTTTTTCCACTTCCAAAATGACCTGTAAAAATCCTTATTCTGCTCATATTCTCACCTTATTTATACTCTTTTGCAGTTTCTTGACCTCTTAACACTCTAAGTCCACCTTCTGCTAGTGCTAATAATTCATCCTCGCCTGGATAAACAAACACTTGAGATATAAATTCTACCCTTTCTTTAATATAATTTACCATATATTTTGAGTATGCAATTCCACCTGTAAGTAGTATTGCATCAACTTTTCCTTGAAGTACTGCGGCACATCTTCCAATTTCTTTAGCTATTTGATATGCCATAGCTTCAAATACTAATTTTGCATATTCATCTCCTGCAAGTGCTCTTTCTTCAACAGCTTTAGAGTCGTTAGTTTGTAGATATCCTACAAATCCGCCCTTGCCTGTGATTTTCTTTATAATTTCATTTTCTGTATACTTTCCACTAAAGCAAAGTTTAACCAAATCTGCTACAGGAAGTCCACCACTTCTCTCTGGTGAGAATGGGCCATCTCCATTTAAAGCATTGTTAACATCTACAACTCTTCCATGTTTATGAGCTCCTACAGATACTCCCCCACCCATGTGAACTACAATAAGGTCTAATTCTTCATAGAAACGGTTATTTTCACTGGCATATCTTCTAGCAATTGCCTTTTGATTTAGAGCATGGAATATACTTGCTCTGTCAATTTCAGGCATTCCTGAAACTCTAGCTATTTCATCTAGTTCATCAACCACAACTGGATCTACTATAAAAGATGGCACATTTATTTGTGATGCTATTTCATAGGCTATTATTCCTCCTAAGTTGGAAGCATGTTGTCCCATAAGTCCACTCTTTAAATCCTTAAGCATAGCATCATTTACACTATAAGTTCCACTTTCAATAGGTTTTACAAGGCCGCCTCTTCCAACAACTACTGAAAGATCTCTTATATCAAAATTTTTATCCTTTAATACTTTTAATATTACTTCTTTTCTGAAATCTAGTTGATCAATTATGCCTTTATATCTTCCAATTTCTTCACTTGTATGTCTTATTGTTTCAACTAAAATTGGATTTTCGTCATCATAAATTCCTATTTTTGTTGAAGTTGATCCTGGATTTATTATTAGTGATTTGTACCCCATTTTTTTTCCCCCTCATTACCTTCCTGCAACTAGTGATGCAAGTGCTATTGAATTCATTTTTGTTTCTGGTGAATCTGCTCTTGATGTAACTATAACAGGTGCAGCTGCTCCCATAAGTAGTCCGCCATTCTTAGCTTTAGTTGTATATGTTAAGCATTTGTATACTGCATTACCTGCCTCAATATTAGCCATTAGTAATATGTCCGCTTCTCCTGCAACTGGTCCTGATATCTTCTTATGTGCAGCAGCTTCTTTTGAAAGTGCATTGTCTAGAGCTAGTGGTCCATCAATTATACAACCTTTAATTTGACCTCTCTCATTCATTTTGGAAAGGTTTGCAGCATCTAGTGTAGCTGGCATGTTAGCGTTTACAACTTCTACTGCACAAATTGGTGCAACCTTTGGCATTTCATTATCAAGTGCATGCGCTACAGCCACTGCATTCTTTAATATATCTATTTTTTCTTTTAATTCTGGATACATGTTAAAAGCAGCATCGGTTACAAATAATAATCTATCATAGCCTGGAACTTCAAATACTGCAATATGAGACATTTGTTTTCCTGTTCTAAGTCCTACTTCTTTATTAAGTACAGCTCTTAGGAATGTAGCGGTATCTATTAGTCCCTTCATCATCATGTCTGCTTTCCCTGAAGATACAAGTTTTACAGTTTCAATAGCTGCCTTATTTACATCCTTCTCGTCAACAATCTCATAATCCTCAATGTTCATGTTAAGTTTTGTAGCTATTTTTATTATTTCTTCCTTGTTACCTACTAATATGGCATCAGCAATTCCATTTTTCTTTGCATCTCTTATAGCTTCAAGAACTGGTTCATCTTGTGCTACAGCTACAGCTACTTTTTTCATTGGCACTTCTTTAACTTTAGAAATAACCTGTTCAAAAGTCTTAATCATTTTAAATTCCCCCTATACTAATTAAATTTAGCTTCATCATCGTATATTTTAGGTTGTTCCTCACCATTTAGCACTCTTAAAGCGCCTTCAGCAAGAGCCAGCATTTCATTTTCCCCTGGTATTATTTCTACTGGAGCAATAAATTCTACATCGTCAGTTATCCACTGAGTAAGCCTTTTATTATAAGCCATTCCACCAGTTAAAATTACAGCATCTACCCTGCCGCACAAAGCCGTTGCCATTCCACCAATTTCTTTGCTTAGTTGGTATGCCATAGCTTTAAGTATAAATTCTGCCTTCTTGTCCCCTTCATCAATACGTTTATCTACTTCTCTTCCATCATTAGTTCCAAGATAAGCTACAAGTCC
>DAMAVY010000189.1:0-6588 GCA_032077725.1 Clostridium sp.
AAATTCTGGCTTCAATCTAATACTTCGAAAAAATCTTTTAATACTACTTTAGGGTCATACTTTTTTGATTCATTTAAATTATTAAGGCTAATTTTATAAACTAAATCTCTTTTTTCATACATTAACAAGATTGCCTCTGCAATTGCTTTCGGGTTCTTTACAGGTACCAACATGCCATTTTCATAGTTTTTTATAATTTCGCTGTTATATAACCAATCTGTAGTAATAACTGGCAATCCAGAATAAAATGAATCAATAATATTACCTGGGAAACCCTCCCCCGGATAAAAAGTAGGGAATAATAATGCAAAATATTTTGATAAAACATTAACCGTTTTATCAAAATCTACGACACCTTTATAAGATACAAAACTTGAATACTGCAATAATAGTTCTTCAAATTTTCGTTCGTATTTCTTATCAATTATTCCAAATATATCTAAGGTAATAAAATTGTTCCCCAGTTTCTCATTTGCTAAATTAACACCTTTAATTGCGTATTCAATTCCTTTTTCATCTGTAACTCTTGATAATGTACAAACAGAAACTTTTCTTTCATTGTTGAGTTTTATATCTGCTTCTTCTAACTTTTCAAGTTTCTTTAAATTTGATAAAATATGTATATTGTTAAGCCCTAAATTTTCCAAATCAATTTTTAAGTTCTCTGTTTGAACAAACAAAGCCTTATATTTATTTAAAATCTTTATGTACTTTTTATTATTTTTTAATAAACTAGGCAAAAAACCCCCTATTACTACATAATATAAATCTCGTTTGATAAAAAAATTTATAATGTTAAGAATGGGAACAAAAACTTTAAATCCATTGTTTGCAGGGAATATTACTACCTTTTTACTTTTAGCAACTAGTGAAATGTTTTTTATGAAAAATAAAATTGGATTTCTAGACCACTTATTTGTGTTTAATATTTTAATTTTCTCCTTACCATATCTCTCTATTATTTCTTGAGTTATTATAGTTGTTCTAACAGCTTGCCCATCGGCAATTTGTCCTCCTGAACCGAATTGACCCCAAATTCCAATCTTATACTTTTCTTTTATCATAATTAGTTCATCCCTCCAAATTATAAGTATAGAATTTCTATATATATGATTTTCTTATTTTTTTACAAATAAAAATTTTTCTAAAAAATAATTATTAACTATTGCTAAAATACTATTATAAAAAAAAATATCAAACTAGGTATCGAATTTTAACACTTCCACATTATCTCAATTTATTGAAAAGCAATAGAATTCAACTCTTTTGAATAAGTATATTTCCTTTATTATTAGAATGTATTTACATAAATCACTCTTTATTTTTAGTTTTTTTACTAACATCTACAAGTATCTTAATAAATTCCGTTGTGCTTTTTATGCTCGTATAATTTGTTTCTCCAAATTTTTTTGCCTTATCTGCCATTTCTGAAATTCTTTCAGTATGACAATATAATTTTAGTATTGCTTCTGCCAATGCTTCATGGTCGTCATTTGATACAGATATTCCAATCTCATTTTCATTAAACATCCTGAAATACTCCGAATCTGATTCTACTGAGTTCACTATCACTCTGCGGCAAGCCATAAGAAGCGGTGCTTTACTTGGAACTCCATTACCTATTACTCCTTTATTAAGTGGAATAATACAAATTGAGCAAGCACTGTATACATCAGGCACAATCTCAATCGGTTGTAGCGGATAAAACTGTATATTCGTTAAATTTCGTTCTTTTGCTTCTTTTACAAATTTTTGTTTAACATTTCCATCTCCGATTATTTGAAATACAATATCATCCTTACTTTTTAATATATCAGCTACTTCTATAATTGCCCTATAATTAAATACATAGCCGATTGTTCCTGCAAACTGCACATAAAATTTATCAGCGGGAATGTTATACTTCTTAATAAATTTATTATTTTCTAAAGGTATTTCCCTAATAGCTTTATTATCATACCAAGCAGGCACAATTCTAACTTTGTTTGCAGAAACATTTTGTTCAATAATTTTGTTCTTCATATCTTCCGAAAGTACAGTTACAATGGAACTCATTTTATAAGTAAACTTCTGTATAAACTTAAAAACATCATATATGAATTTGCTTTTCATAACACCAATATCATAAGCATGTCCAGGGAAAACATCGTATATGTTATAAACAATAGGGTTTCTATTGAATATTCTTAGCATAAGCATCTGGTAAAACACTGTTGGACACGATTGTAAGAACACAACATCAGCATCTTTGACTTTTCTCCATTTTTTATAGCTTGTGAAGGCAAAACTAGCTTCGTCGAAATAACGATTCACAAAACGCGTTTTATCTATTACTTTTCGTTCTACAATATCATATGTAAAACCCTCTCTATTTTCTAGCAAAGGTGGTATGTCCGGATTAATTTTTTTGCGCCTGCTTTGTACCAAATGAACTTGAAAACCTGCATTCAAAAGATCATTTATCAGAACCATAGCCATTTGATTATTTGGCCCTGGAGTATCAAAACCTTCTGTTGTAATAAACAATATTTTCATTAGAACAACTCCCTTGCTAACGGTTGACTTAAATTTCCCGTTTTAATTCTTCTCTTTCATTACTACTTCAAGCAAAAACTCTGGTTCTTTAGTTATATTAAAATTATCATTTTATTTTTTATATAAAACATTTTATGTTGTTAACCTCTCCATAATCCCTTTCACATTCTGACTTCATAATCATCATTCAATCATTTTGCCTTTAGCCACCACTGTAAATCAAGTCTTCATCCCGATTTAATCAAAAACTTAAATTTAACAAGCGTGCATCTTATCTAATTGGCCTTTCATCAATATAATTAACTTAATCCTATCCGAATGTATATTCTACCATATTGATGTGAAAATTTTTCAAATACAACATCTGAGTGTTCATACTTTCATTATTTACTTTTTTATAAACAAACATTACATATTCTTATCAACACAAAATAAAAACTCACATTACCTTTTCAGTTGTTAATTCACTCCACTGATACTTTCATCCCCTTAAATCGACACCGAGTCCCTCTTAACTTCTACTTCTTTCTCCTCACTAGTAAATTCGTTAGTAACTGCTACTTCTTCCTTAGCTCTTTCTAATTCACCAGTACCACCTTCAACAACACCACTCTTCTTAGCAACCAAAACAATAGTTCTAAAGAAGACTTTCACATCCATCAATATACCATATTTTCTAACATATTCTCCGTCAAGCTGAGACTTCTCCTCTATGGATGTCATATCTCTACCATTAATTTGAGCCCAGCCAGTTAGTCCTGGTCGAATATTATTAGCCTCATATTTATCTCTTTCTGCAATTAAGTCATACTGATTCCATAGTGCCGGACGCGGTCCAATACAAGACATTGTACCACTTAAGATATTTATTATTTGTGGTAATTCATCAAGACTCGTCTTACGCAAAAATTTACCTACCTTAGTTATATATTGTTCTGGATTTTTAAGTAAATGTGTAGGCATATTTTGCGGAGTGTCTATTCTCATTGTACGAAATTTTAATATATTGAAATACGTCTTATCAATCCCAACACGCTTTTGTTTGAAAAATGCCGGTCCCTTAGTGTCAACCTTAATAGCAATAATCAAAATTAAAAATATAGGTGATAAAATTATTAAACCTACCAGAGAAAGAATGAAATCAAAAACTCTTTTTAATATTGAGTACATCTTAAACACCTACCTTTAACTTATATTTGAAACAATCTGATAATTCCTTTTCCTTTTTTTATCTGTTTCCCTTGAAATTCTACTTTTTCATTTCTTAAAATCCTTTTAGAAATACCCTCTATCTCTTCACTATACCCACGACTTATTTTATTTATTGCACTTATTCCATCTCTCATGTCAGTATTTCTACTCTCCACTCTATGAGCATCGGAACCAATTACACTATAAATTTTATTCTTTATAAAGAGCTCTGCCGTCTTTTTAACTGGTCTACCAAAGTCACCCACTATACTCCCCGTATTAAGTTGAAATAAGAAACCTTCATCTACAAACCTATTTATTAGTTCCGGTGACTTTATAAATCTTTCATACCTCTCTGGATGAGCAAGAATCGGTACAACTCCCTTTAGCTGAAGTTCATAGACATTATCTATAACTTCATGACCTGAAAAATGTCCCATAGATAATTCAATTAGCATATATCTTGTGTCCTCTATTGTAGATATTTCTCCTGACTCATACATTTCTAAAATTCTATCTGTATAGTAAACTTCTTGTCCACATAAAATATCTACTTTTATGTTATTTTCTCTAGCTAAGTCTTTCATAGCCTCAACTCTGTTATGTATTTCTGAAATTTTCACCTGAAACCTACCTCTATAGAAGTGTGGTGTAGCCACTATATGAGAAGTTCCAGAACTTTCTGCTATTTTTAGCATTTCTATGGTCATAGCTTCATCCTTTGACCCATCATCCACACCATATAGAATATGGCTGTGAAAATCTATCAATAGTATCACTCCAATTCTATTTAGTATCACCATAGTAGTAATAATAATTATTTCTCTTTGTGTCTACCTTATTTAATACTGTACCAATAAAATTAGCATTAACCTTTTTTAACAAGTTAATAGAATTTTCAACGGAATCTTTTTTTGTTTTTTCTGCCATAACCACAAGAATTGTTCCATCTGCTCTTGTAGAAAGTATTTGTGCATCTGTAACAGCTTGTAATGGTGCTGTATCTAAGATAATATAATCAAAAACCTTCCTTAGTGCTTCTAAAAGTGCCTTCATGGATTTTGATCCAAGCATTTCAGAAGGATTTGGTGGTATTTTCCCTGATGTTAATATTGTAAGATTATTAGTATATTTCTGTCCAATCTCTGCTATACTTTCCTTTCCAACTATTACATCTGAAAGTCCTTTAGCATTCGACAGTTTGAACTTTTTATGAAGTGACGGTTTTCTTAAATCACAATCTATAAGGATTACATTCTTTTCTCCTTGAGCTAGAACTAATGCTAGATTCCCTGCCGTAGTACTCTTTCCCTCTCCAGGTTCTGAACTAGTTACTACTATTACTTTATATTCTTCATCAAAGGATGAATACTGCAAATTTGTTCTCAGGGTTCTATAGCTTTCAGCGGCTATAGACTGTGGATCTTCTTCTACTATAAACATACATTTCTCTCCTTATGTGAAAATCAATTTTAGTTATTAGTTAGCACTGTTAATATTTAAGGTGCTTTTTATTATTTTAAATTAGGTATTGTTCCAATTACTGGAATTTCAAGTTCTCTTTCTAAACTTTCTTTTGTTTTATATGTATTATCCAAAAATTCTAATAGGAAACATAATCCTACACTTACCATAAACCCAAGTAAACATGCTATTGCTATATTCATTTTTATATTTGGACTTACTGGAGCTTCTGGAAGTTTTACAGTCTCAATAATTCTTATATTTCCGTTTGGTACTAGGGTTTTAGATGTAGTTATAAACTCATTTGTTATAGCCTCTACCATCTTTACTGCACCTTGTGCATCTCCACTTTTAAACTTAATTTCAAGTATTTGTGTATCAGCTACTGTTACTACTTGCAACGCTGCTAACACTTGTTCTTCCGATAATTTACTATCTGTAGTTTTCAATGCTCTTCCTACCAAATCCCTGGTCTTTATTGTTTCTGAATAAGTCTTCATTAATTTTTGATACATGGAAATATCATTTTGATTATAAGCTTCATTTTCACTATTTTCTTTTCCTATAAATACCTTAGTACTAGCTTCATAGTTAGGTTTTATAAGAAAGATGCTTACAAGCCCTGATACTAGAGTCGATATTAAAGTTATTATTAATATCATCTTCCATCTCTCTTTTAGCGCTTTGAATATTTCTCCAATACTAATTTCTTCTTGCAAAATTTACTCCTCCTAAGTTATATCTATTACTCTCACAAATATCATCACGCATTAACATTTCAATTTTATTAATAACTTGAAATGTGATATAATAATTATTCATATGTTAATGCATTATTCATTTTCTTTTAATTCTTTACTTAATCTTAGGTATAACTCCTAAAACAGGAATGTTTAATTCTCTTTCTAAGTTTTCTTTTCCTTTGAATGTGTTATCTAAGAATTCTAAGATAAATACAACTCCTATCCCTAGCATAAAGCCTAAAAGAACTCCTATAACTAAATTCATTTTCTTATTTGGACTTACGGTTGATGATGGAAAGGTTGCTTCTTCTATGATTTGAATATTTCCATTAGGAACTATTTCAGATGCTAATTTAACAAACTCATCTCTTAGACTTGTTACGAGCTTCATAGCTTCCACTGGGGACTTAGATTTATACTTTAATTCAAGTATTTGTGTATCTGCTATAGATGTTACTGTTAAATTATTAAGTACTCCTTTTGGCTTTAGATCTAAATTAGAGGATTCAATAGCCTTTGTTACTAAATCTTCAGTTTTTATTAATTCAGCATAGGTTTTAAGTAGCTTCTGGTACATCTGAATATCACTACTGTTATAACCTTCCTTAGAGGCTTCTTCTTTACCAATGAAAACTTTAGTGCTAACTTCATATTG
>DAMAVY010000190.1:0-6571 GCA_032077725.1 Clostridium sp.
CACAAATCAATAATTACTTGAGTAAACATTTTAGCGCTTAACACTAATTCGTCAACTACAGCAAATTCATCATCACCATGTAAATTATTGTCAGTACCTGGCATTGTACATCCAAAGGCTACTCCATTTTCAAGATGATGTACATAAGTACCTCCACCAATTGCTATACATTCACCTTTTAGTCCACTATATTCTTCATAACATTTTAATAGTGTTTTTACAAACTTAGAATTTCCATCAACGTGGTGTGCAGCAAACATGTCATCAGGAGCTAAAGTTATATCTCCCTTTGCCATATTGTCTCTAACAACATCACGCAAATTCTCATTAGTTGCGCAAAGTGGAGCTCTACAATCAAAAGTACCACTTAAACCTGTAGTAGTATATTCAAAAATGTTTAAAGTCATAGTTAATTCACCAGATAGTTCATCACTCATCTTAACTCCACAAGCTTCTCCTTTGAAGTCTCCATGTGGGAATAACTTGTTAACTACAGATAATTTCTTGAACCCTTCACTTTGTGCACAAGGCATACTAACAAGTAGCTCTAACATTCCTGTAAGTGCATTATTTCCATTTTGTGGAGTTGATGCATGAGCTCCTGCTCCTTTAGCATGTATAACAAAGTTTCCATTTTCTTTATTCACTGTGAATTTTATTCCAGTTTTCTTTGCTGCAGCTTCACAATATTTATTAATCTCTTCTTCTTTAAATCCTTCTACGATTGCAGTAGCCTTATCAGGTACTACATTTACTTTAACTCCGCTTGTCATTGATATAATTCTTGGAAGATTAGTATCTTCTACAAACTTACTTTCAAAAGGACTATGTAAGCCACCTTTTTCAATATTTATAACAGGGAAGTCTGCATCTGGAGAAAAAGTCATAGGTGCTTCCACTTCTTTTTCATAATAATGTTTTATATCGGAACTTCCACACTCTTCATCTGTTCCTAAAATGATACGTACATTCTTGCTTAAAGGTATATTTAAATCCTTAACTGCTTTAATTGCATATAATGCTGCCATAGCAGGTCCCTTATCATCAGCAGTACCTCTTCCATATAATTTTCCATCTTTTATAATAGGTTCAAAAGGTTTTGTAACTTTCCAATCATCACTAACTGGCACTACATCTAAATGGGCAAGAATATCAAGTTGTTTTTCTTTTTCATTGAAATCTATAGCTCCCACATAGTTATCATAGTTTGAAGTTTTAAATCCCATTTTCTTTGCAATATTTAGTGCTGCTTCAAGAGCTTTAGCAGGTCCTTCTCCAAAAGGCATACCATCTTTTGGGCTTTCTCTGTCACTCTTTATCCTTACCAAATCACAAATATCTTTAATCATTTCATCTTTGTGAGCCTCAAAATACTCTTCAATCTGTTTTCTATACATTTTAATTCCCCACTTTCTTGTATTGTAAACCTTATTATTGTTTACATTCTACAAGTTTATTTTAATCTTCTCTAACCAGTTAATCAATGTCTTAAACATAATATTTACTAATTGTTGAGTTTTTATTTTCTAATTAATTGAGTATTATAATCTTTCTTAAATATTGGGCTATTTTTATTACATTTTATGTAGTCCAAAATCCTCAAATCCGCAGGGTTACAGCAACTAGTTAAAATGTTAAAAATTTATATATTTATAATTTTGAAATTTTGTATATTTATAATGATAAAGATTTAAAATTTTAAAAAGTTAACTTTTAAAATATGGAAAAAGTGTTCATAAGAATATTCTAGCAACGATCCCTAATCTACCATAAGTATGGCAACTCTGTTTATTACGTTTTTATTAAATTTGATTCTAATTAAAGCAAAGCCTTTGTATATTATATATAATTAGATATGTAGAACAATATTAATTACACTAAAAAGACAAGGAGAATTTAAAATGAAAAAGAAGTCTATAAAAAAACTTGCTCTGACCTTAGGAATGCTCCTATGCTTAAGCGTACCGAAACCAGCCTTCGCCGATATTCATGGAGAATATCCCACTGGTGAAATTTTAAGTTTTGGTTCAGATCTAAATGATTCTCAAGAAGCTCAATTAAGAAAATACTTTAAAGCCCCAGACAACATTGAAGCTATATATGTAGATAACGAAATGGCAATAAAACAATTTGGACTTGATAAAAATGAATTAGCTAATTTCACAGGTGGTTGGTACTCCAGTGCCTATGTTAAACTTATGGAAAAAGATTGTGGCGTTATCGTTAATTCCAATAACTTGACTTTAGTAACCGACGATATGCTTTCCAATGCATTAATTACTTCTGGAATATTAAATGCAGAAGTTACAGCTTCTTCACCTTTTCCTGTAACTGGAGAATCCGCCCTTGCTGGCATACTGGCTGGTGCTGAAAAAATAATGGGTGGCGAATTATCCTTAAAAGGCAAGCAAGCTGCTCAAGAAGAAGTTGGTGTATCCCTAGACTTAGCAGAGGAGATTGGAAATGATGAAGCCGCAGCTGTTATAAATGAAATTAAAACTCAGGTTATCAAGGACAAACCTTCCACGGATAAAGAAATTCAAGATATAATTAACAATGTAGAAAATAAATATGATGTAAATATAAATGCTAACATTAAGGACAACATCGTTTCATTAATGTCGGATATAAACAATCTTGATTTAAATTACTCTGACTTAAAAGATACCTTAGATAAAGCTTCTTCAAAATTTGAAGATAATATGAAATCTCTAAGTAAAGAACTTAATGATTCAGGTTTCTTTGATAAGCTATTTAAATGGATTGGTAATTTCTTTAGTTCACTATTTAATTAAAAATGACGGTTTAAAGGGTCTGCCTCAAAATTTGAGACAGACCCTTTAAACATCTTGTTATCCAATTAACACCATATTCTCTAATCTATTAACAACTTTACTATACTAAACTATATCTTACTTTGTTTCTACTCCATGCACTACAAATCGTATAGAAGAGTCACTTGTACATGTAGCTAGTGTTATAATTTTATCTTTTTCAGAAACTTTAACATCTATTTTTTCTTCTGAAATCTCTACTATATGCTCTAAAAATTTCTTATGTTCTTCTTCATTGTCAAACTTTATTTTAAAAGTATCATCTGTTTTCTTAGCATCATGATAAGAAAATATACTGTACTTTCGCCATCCATTCTCTGTATATATCCAAAAATAGGGATTTTTCTCCACTACACCTTCTTCTCTTATATCCTTTAAGCTCCCTAACATAGAACCATCGGTCATATTATGTCCATATAAAAATGTATTCTCATCAACAAAATCTTTCCTTGCCATGCAGTCCAAAAAAATACTTCCTACAGCATTTTTATCCCCTGAGAATGTATGCTTCATATAGTAGATATTATCCTCATCTTGCATAATTGGATAATTGATATTAAGACATGGATAATAAATCCATCCCACAGTGTCTGGATTTTCTTTCATTAATTGATCTAAGTCTATATTTATGTTAGGTGCATCTTCATCTAATAAATTTTCTTCAGATGATATATTCATTGTTTCACGTAACTTTTCATATTCTTCTCCTGCTTTTTTATATTGGGACTTTAAATATACCATACTCCATATTCCATAAACCATAATGCATATAGCAAAAATCATAATAGTATTTAGTATTCTATTATTCTTCTTTTTCTTATCCTTGTGTTCACATTTCTCTATATTTGCTTTTTCAGATATTTCATCATTCTTCATTTAATTTCTTTCCCTTCAATTAATCCATATTTCACCTTAATCCTCTCTAGCTTTTCAATCATAGGCTTACTTATAATCCATAAAAAGATAACAGTAGCTGTAGCATGTACCAAATCAACAGGAACTCCCGAAATGTATACAGCTAATAATCCTTTCCAAGTAATTCTTTTAGACATCATTACTAAACAGGCAGGATTCATTATTCCTCCATATATAATAAACACAGACCAAAAACCGTATATACACAAAGAACCTCTTCTTGCTTTTAACCAGCCTTTATTAAATAAAATTCCAGCGATAAATCCAATGATACCCATGGCAAACATTTGCCATGGAGACCATGGTCCTTGTCCCATAAACATATTTGATACAATCATTGATACGGCTCCTACTAAAAAACCAGATTCCCCTCCAAAACAAACGGCAGATATAATCACTATGGCTGCTACTGGTTTAAAGCTGGGAATCATAAAAAACGCACCTCTACCAGCCACTGCAATGGCTGACAATGTAGCTATTATAACTAATTCTCTCGCTTTGGGATTACGACTTTCAAATATCATAAAAAATGGAATTGTAGAATAAATCACTATAATTAAGCTAATAAACAAGTACTTTCTATCATTTAAATATGTAATTCCTATCCACACAGTAATTGGAATCATTATCAGTATTAAAAACATTGCAACCCAGGTACGTTTAGGAATTTTTTTCTTTTCTCCCATTGAAGTTCTTATTTCTTCTTGAAAACTATTTTTCTTTGATACAGCTCTTTTATTCTCCTTATCTTCTTCCCAAAAATCTATATCAATTTCTGTTTTCTTCTCATTTTTTAGAAATATATCTAAAAATTCATCTAAAGCCTTTTCTTTAAGCACTCCACCACATCCTTTACAGTAACTGCATCTGAATAGTACTTTCTCGCCATTCTATTGGCAGCTGTAGTATAAAAACTATTTCCTGCAAAAAACTCTTTTGACGTAGAAGTTGACACTACATGTCCTTCAAAAAATAATCCTACCCTATCTGCATATTGAGCACAAAATTCCACATCATGGGATATGAGTAAAATTGTAACCCCATGCTCAGTGAGTTTTTTTAGTATTTTCCCTAATTCTTGTTTGTAGTAATTATCAAGGCCCTTAGTAGGTTCGTCCATTAAAATGATTTTAGGTCTTAATAAAAGCACCTTTGCAAGAGCAAGCCTTTGCTGTTCTCCTCCACTTAAATCATAGGGATGATGATCCATTAAAGCTTCTAACTTAGTTAATGATACTATTCCCTTTATTGCATCTTCTTTTTTCATATCAATGGGATAAGCATCACTTTTACGATGTTTTTTTCCATCAATCATCTCATATAAATCTGCTTCTACAGTATTCTTTACAAATAAACTTTGAGGATTTTGAGGCAATACTCCTAAAAACCCATTATATAGCTCCTTGTCTGTATATTTATTCAAATCTTTTCCATCTATCCATATCTTCCCTCTATATGGATACCTTATACGTGCTAGCATACTAAGAGTTGTACTCTTTCCTGTTCCATTTCCTCCTACCAAGGCAAAAAGTTCTCCCGTCTTTACTTCCATTGATAAATCTTTTACAACATCTGGCATGTTTTTTCCATATCTAAACCATACATCCTTTACCTTTATAGCTGGAACCTCTATTTTGTTTTTCACCTTTATTCTATTTCCTGATACCTTTGCTTCCTTCAATTTGTCAAAATCAACACTATCATTATTCATCATAATATTATCTAGCCATTTTCTTCCCTCTCTTACTGTCAATGGACATGTATAACTACTATCTACTCCAGCATAAATTTGCATTGGTGTTGGCATTGCTAGAAACATATCATTATGAAGGTTTTTTAGTCTTTCCCCAATCTGTCTAGGCGTTCCTTCAGTTAAAATTTGTCCTTCCTCCATCACATACACTCGATCGGCAAAGGGAATTACATCCTCTAAACGATGTTCTGTAAGTATAACCGTTGTTCCTATGTCTCTATTTATTTTCTTTATAGTTTCTAAAAAATCTGAGGCAGCAATAGGGTCAAGCTGTGAGGTTGGCTCATCTAATATTAATACCTTTGGATGCATTGCCATAATTGAGGCTAAATTTAATAGTTGCTTTTGTCCACCTGAAAGTTCTCTAACATCCTTCATAAACCATTGCTGTATTCCAAAATATGATGCCATTTCAGCCACTCTAAGTCTGATGGTTTCAGTATCATATCCTAAACTCTCTAATCCAAAGGCTAATTCGTGCCATACCTTATCTGTTACAATTTGATTATCTGGATTTTGTAACACAAATCCAATCTCTGCACTTTGTATTCTATCCGATACCTGTGATAACGGTGTGCCACAATATAACACTTCACCACACCTTTTTCCATGAGGCTCTAACATCGATTTTAAATGACGTAAAAACGTACTTTTTCCACAGCCACTTTTCCCGCAGAATACTATGAATTCCCCTTCTTCAATAGATAAATTAATGTTATTTAGAGAAGCTTCTTCCTGTAATGGATATGAAAAAGTAAGACTTTTAATTTCTATGATACAATTCTTTTCTTCCATGATTCTTCTCCTCTTCACTCTCTTCTCCCATCAATGTATATAAATAAGATGGAATATTTCTTTCTTCCTCTATTTTCCTATATAATCTTTTCCATAGTATAGCCTCATAACCTTGCAAAATACACGGTATGAAACATATGATTGCAAATGCTAACCATGTGAAAACTACATCTAAAGATAAAGTCATTCCACCTATTTTAATCATAGGATCATATATTGCACTTACATATCCTGACCTTATTCCTTTAAAGAATATTAAAGACAACACACCTAG
>DAMAVY010000191.1:0-2145 GCA_032077725.1 Clostridium sp.
ACAATGGAGTTTAAAACCTTAACGTCTTTTTGATTTAAATATGTAGTTATTAAAACATAGGTGCAATCTCTGTTGAAGTCCTTCATTCGAAGATTTAAGTATTCACTTAATTCATATCTTACACTCATATAAACTCTAGTACAAAATTCTAATATTTTATTGAAGTTCCCAACTTTAGGAGCAATTTCATTTGTCACATTATTATTCAAATAAATAAGATGACAATTACTCCATATCCCTGTTGGTATACTTTCCTTTGTAGCCTTTGCAGCTAATGCCACAGCTATATCTATTGAGGTCTCCATGGTTTTTTCATTAATACAGCTCCAGCAAGGATCTCCAAATTGGGCATTAAGTATTATTACCATTTGCTCATCTGAAGTATAATCATAATCTTTAACCATGAGTTTATTTGCTTTTAATGATGTCTTCCAGTGAATATCTTTCATCCTATCCTCTACATTATATTCTCTTATACCTCGTATATATAATGGGTCTTTGTGTAACCATCTTCTCACCGTATTATCACCCATAAAGTTTGTTACGTCGAATCTCAAGCTTCCAATAGACTTAACCTTAGGATATATTAATACTTCTGCATAATCATTAAATTCTTCTTTTTTAATATCTAGTCCAAAAATATCACCTATAAAAACATTAACAACATTTATTATATAAGCCCCTCTTTTGTCTCCTATTAAGGTATAAGTTCTGCTCTTCCTTTGAAACTTTCCAATTGCATATTTAGAAATATGCCAAGTATCATTACCTGATTTATGTGTGGATACATCACCTATAAACCTTAAGTTTTCCGAAACACGCTGTTCTATTATTAGAAATGGCACTGACCTTCTCTTATTATTTTCCACCTTCACAGTTATAGAAAATTTTTCACCTACAGTAACACTATGTGGACTTACTTCTCTATAAACCTTTAAGTTCTCATATCCTTTTTTAGTAATGCGGTCAACTATTTGTATGGATATTATAACTATAAGACCAAGAAAAAAAGTTTGAAGTAGCATAATACACCTCTAATGTCTTTCTATTGGAGTTGCAATTGAAGAAAGTATTTCCTGAATGATTTTCACATTCTTCTCACTTCCACTATTTATTTCACTTCTAAGTATAATTCTATGGCTCATTATTGGCACTGCAAGCTCTTTTACATCTTCAAGTATTACATAATCTCTTTCTCTTATTGCAGCTAAAGCTTGGCATCCCTTAACTAAGTTTAAGGTAGCTCTTGGACTACATCCAAGTTCAATTTCATTATTATTTCTAGTTGCATTTACTAAATCTAAAATATATCGTCTAATATCATCACTGACATAAACTTTATTATAATTTTCTTGAACATAATTAATTTCTTCCATTGTTATTACAGCTTCTAAGGATTCCAATGGATCATTTTCAATAAACCTATCCATCATTTTTATCTCTTCATCATAATTAGGATACCCCATAGATAATTTCATAAAAAATCTATCTAGCTGAGCTTCTGGTAAAGGGAATGTTCCAAACTGTTCTACAGGATTTTGTGTGGCAATTACAAAAAATGGTTTTTCAAGATGTACTGTATTTCCTTCTACAGTTACTTGTCTTTCCTCCATACACTCAAGTAAAGCTGATTGAGTTCTTGGAGTTGCCCTATTAATTTCATCTGCTAAAACAATTTGACTTAGAAGAGGGCCTTGTCTAAATTCAAAACTCTTAGTTTGTTGATTATAAAAATATATTCCTGTCAAATCTGAGGGTAACAAATCTGGAGTAAATTGAATCCTTTTAAAACTACAATTCATTGTTTTGGATAAAGTTTTGCATAGTTTAGTCTTTCCAAGTCCTGGTACATCTTCTAGTAATACATGCCCAGAAGTTATAAATGCCACAATTACTTTATCAATTACATTTTCTTTACCTATTATAACTTTTGAAATATTCTTCATTGATTTATCTCTAAATGCTTTGAATCTTTCAATATCCATAATAATCCCCCTCGAATATTTATTCGGTGTTTCAGCTTGTGCTTAAATTATTAGTGTTTTTTTACAGTTTTCCAATATACACAATATTGCAACAATAGTAAAGATGATGTTTCCACTTTACTAGTATTATTGTGAATCAATTTAAGTGTTAGCTATCACA
>DAMAVY010000191.1:2155-6565 GCA_032077725.1 Clostridium sp.
ATCACATAGCTAAAATATACTGTATGAATTTATCATACTACACTAATATACATTATATTATACTACAATAACAGACATTTTAGTATATAAATCTTATATATAATACCAATTTATCAAATATATACATGATATTTATGAATTAAAAAGCTTACCTTATTCAATTACAATAAAGTAAGCCCCACTCATTATAAAATAGTCATCTAAACAATTTCCTCTTTAGTCTTCTTAGTATTCATTGTATTCATAAATTGGAATTCATCTGCAATAACTTCTGATATATACTTTCTCTGTCCCTCTTCATTATCATAATACCTACTTTGAAGTCTACCCGTTACACTAATAACGCTTCCCTTAACAAGGTATTCGCTAACAATTTCAGCTTTTTTTCCTCTTAATACCACTGGAATGAAATCTACATGTTTTTCCCCTGTGGCAGTTTTATAAGGTCTATCCACTGCTAATAGTAGTCTAGTAAAAACCTTGCTACTATCCTCAAAAACTTTAATTTCTGGATCACGTGTCAATCTACCAACTAAAACTATTCTATTCATCATATACCTCCAAAAACACATCATTAATTGTAATCTTACCCATGAATATATTTTTTAAACACAATATATAGAATATATGATATTTTCAACACCATTAAACCTTATACTCTTACTTATATATATCTGAAAACTCTATTTTAATTCTTTCACTATTGTCTTTATCTCCATAAAATGTATCATATGGAGTCAATTTATTTTTAGAAATTATATTGGGAAGCTCAACTATAAACTCACTTCCTTGGTTTACTACACTTTTAACAGACACAGTTCCGCCATGGTTCTCAACTATTGACCTTACAAGAGATAGTCCAACTCCACTTCCCTCGTGGGTTCTTGTAAATAACTCCTCGCCCTGAACAAACTTGTCAAATATTTTATCTAATTTATCTTCTTGTATTCCAATTCCATCATCCTTTACTAAAATTTGTACCTTTTCCCCTAGATCATGGATTGTTACCATAATTGTTCCGTTATCTTTAGAGAATTTAACTGCGTTGGATAATAAATTAAGCATTATTCTCTCAATGTTTTCTCTATCTACGCCTATTATCTTTTCTTCCACATCTGTATCAAAGATTAAGGTCATGCCCTTACTTTCAACATACTCTACAGCAGCCATAGTTATATCTTCAATTATTGCTACAACATTGTAATTTTTGAAATTCATTTTTAGATTTCCCACATCAATTCGAGTAGCGTCTATTAAATTATTTATTAATCTTAATAACCTATAACTATTCACTTTAGTTAAATCTAAATATCTATTTAATTGTTCATCATTTCTATTTTCATAATTATGTTGTAATACTTGTACTGTACTCAATATTATATTTAGTGGTGTTTTAAGTTCATGAGACATGTTAGAAATAAACTCTGTTTTCAAGGCATCATACTTTATAGCTTGCTCCAATTTAACTTTATCTAATTGAGCTTTCTTACGTTCTGTTATCTCTTGAATAAGAAATACTACAGTTCTACCATAATCAAAATTTATTCCAATACTAGCGATTTCCATTTCAATCAAAGTACCATCTTTTTTTCGTGCTTTAACTTCTTTAAATTCAGGAGTTTTATCTATGTAATAAGCAGCAAAATACATATCTTTAATTTCATCCGCATAGTCAGATTCAACTACATCTGTATAAACCGTATTACTAAGTTCATCCATATTATCCATACCTAGAATTTTAACTAAAGTGTCATTTGCTAAATCAAACTTATTATCTGTATATATATATACTCCAAAAGGGGAAAGCTTAAGTAATTTTACATAATTTTCTCTATTTGTAGCTACAGCTTCTTCCACTTTTATTCTTCTTGTAATATCTCTAATCAAAAATACAGAACAAATCTTGTCTCCATCTACAAAACTCATGGGTGTCATTTCACAATATACTATACTTCCATCTTCTCTAATAAACTTTCTTTCTATGATATTCAAAGAAGAGTTATATTTAGAATATTGCTTTTTCAAAAACTTATCATTGTAATCAATCTCTTCCATTTTAACTATTTCCAAAAGACTTCTCTTCAAAATAAGATCATTATGAACTCCAATTATATCCATAGCAGTTTTATTAATAAATTGAATTTTATTATCCGTTTCTATAACAATTCCTGTAGTGCTAGCTGCAAATATTGATTTGTAAAAGCTCAAGTTCCAATTTATATCTTTATTTTCTCTGTTTTCTTTAAATTTATTTTTATCCTTTTTATCCACTACCGTATATTTCAAATCTAATACTGTACTATTTGTCTTATTACTAGGAGAATCATCTATATCAAAATCCATATTTTTACTTGTAGATCTCTTAAATAGTAGTAGAGTACCTTCTGCTTTACCTACTCTAATATTTCTTAATACTAAATCTAATTCTATATTATTATAAATCCTTGTATTTATATTTACTTTTATTCTATCAAATCTATTATTTTTTATGAAATTTCTCTGATTAAAAAGTTTATTTTTAAGCGTTGAAAACCTTATTATACTATTTATATTTAAATTTTCAACAGCATCAAAGTTATGGATTCCCAAAAATTCCAATGAACTTTCGTTGCAGTAAAGAATTTTATTATCGCTATCTATAGCTATAACAGGTTCTGAAATATTACTATAAAACTCTAAATCTTGCTTATTTTGAAATTCCATTATTTATCCTCCATCTATAATAGTTGTTAACTTTGTCACTAACTCATTTTACACTAAATGTTGGATTTTTTTTACTATTTTTTTCTACTATTATTCTACATTTTTTTCTTCAATTGAAAATTTCACTAAACCTTATATTTTCTTCTGATTAAAAGTAATAAAATTTGATAAGCAAAATAAAAACTGGCACCATATCTAGAAATATTTACCAGTTTTTTGATTTATTATTAAGTTTTATATGTATTTATTAATATTTTGTGCGTAAAAAGTTTTTAAATTCTTTTGCTAAATCTTCTCTTTTTAAAGCAAAATCTACTGTTGCTTTTAAAAATCCTAATTTATCCCCCACATCATATCTTTTACCATCAAAAATATGGGCATAGATTTTTTGTTTTTCTATTAAAGTTTTTAATCCATCAGTTAATTGTATTTCATTTCCTTTTCCAGGTTTAGTGTTTTCTAACACTTCAAATATCTCTGGAGTAATTATATACCTTCCCAAAATTGCAACATTAGAAGGAGATTCCGTAACCTTTGGTTTCTCTACTAAATCTTCTACTAAATATTCCTTATCATTTATTTTATTACCTTTTACAATTCCATACTTATTAACATTTTCTCTTTCCACTTCTTGAACTCCTAAAATAGAAGTACCATGTATATCATAAGCATCTATTAATTGTTTTAGGCAAGGAATGTCACTATCAACAACATCATCCCCTAAAAGCACTGCAAAGGGCTCATTACCAACAAAAGCCTTAGCACAACTTATAGCATGCCCAAGTCCCTTAGGATTCTTCTGTCTAATATAGTGTATATTTGCCATATTAGTAGACTTGTCTACAAGTTCTAAAAGTTCTGTCTTTCCATCTCGTTCTAAATTCATTTCTAATTCTATAGCTCTATCAAAATGATCTTCTATGGCTTTTTTATTTCTACCAGTTATTATAAGTATTTCTTCTATTCCTGAAGCTACAGCCTCTTCAACTATATACTCTATAGTTGGTTTGTCTACAATAGGAATCATTTCCTTTGGAACAGCCTTAGTAGCAGGCAAAAATCTAGTTCCTAATCCAGCTGCTGGAATAATAGCCTTTCTAACCTTCATTTTAAATCTCCTCCATTAAAATTATATTACTATAATATCTTAACATAATTATGTAAATAATTAAAATAATACCTAGATTCCAAAGTAAAAATTTCATTTTCTAGTTATACATACCCAATCTACTATCTCTATCATACATTAGTAATGCATTTAATTCTCCACCCAGTAAAATTGTTGTAGATGTTATCTGAAGCCAAATCATCATCACAATAATAACTCCAATACTCCCATAAATGTCTGTATAATTGCCATAATTATTCACATAATATGCAAATCCCATAGATAATATTACCCAAACAATGCTTGTAAAAATAGCTCCTGGAAAAGCATCTATCCACTTAATTTTTCTTGATGGCACAATCCTATATATAGCTGAAAAAACTATAATCATCCCAGCCAGAATTACTGGATACCTAAGATACCTTACTAAATTAAATATCCTAACATCAAGATTTAACCGTTCGACTAAATTTGCACCTATCATCTCTCCAAATACTAAAAATGCTAATATGAATATTATCATTAAAGATATTACTATCATAAATATAATAGATAACACAACAACTTTAATCTTGTTTTTATTTTCATCTTCACCATAT
>DAMAVY010000192.1:0-6565 GCA_032077725.1 Clostridium sp.
TCTATTTTTTAGTCTAAGCTTATCAGCTACCATTGCGATGAATTCACTATTAGTTGGCTTACCTTTTTCATTGTGAATAGTATAACCAAATAATTTATTTATAGCCTCAACTTGTCCTCTTCCCCAAGCAACTTCAATAGCATGTCTTATTGCTCTTTCTACTCTACTAGCAGTGGTATTGTATTTCTTAGCAATAGTTGGATATAATTCCTTTGTTACTGCTGATAATAACTCTATATCATTTACAACTAAAGTTATTGCCTCTCTCAAATACATATATCCCTTAATATGAGCTGGTACTCCAATTTCATGAATTATACTTGTTATTTCTGCTTCTAAATCTAATGGTGAATTATTAGATTTTGCTTTAGAATCTGCATATGATGATTGAGATGTAGAAGTCGATGTTTTTCTCACTGAATCGCTACCATTTGAACCATTAAACATATCTCTAATTCTATTAGATAATATATCCATGTCAAAAGGCTTAACTACATAATAATCTGCTCCTAAAGATATCGCCATTTGTGTTATTTTGTCTTGTCCTACTGCAGTAAGAATAATTATCCTTGGCATAGGATTTATGTTCATTGAATTTAATCTTTCAAGAACTCCTAATCCATCCAAATGTGGCATAATAATATCTAGAACTACCAAATCCGGATTTGTTTGCTCAATAAGTTCTAAAACCTCCAAACCATCTTTTGCTACTCCAACTACATTTATGTCTTTTTGACTTAAAAAGTAATCACTTAAAATATTGCAAAACTCTTTATTATCATCTGCAATTAGTACATTAATGCTTCTTTGTTCCATTTTACAACTCCCCTTCTTGTAATTTTTACCATATCATGAATATATAAATTCGACAAAAATGATAAAACTCCTTCTATAATTTAAAAATATTTATTTTATGCCACCCATATTCTTTTATTATAACATTATTTTATGACAAATAAAAACAACCTATTATAAATTTATATAATAGGTTGAAATAGTATTATGAATATTGTTTATTTTTCCTAAAACTATTATTTTATTTTAATTTGATTTATCATCCAATCTATATATATACCATATCCTGTATCAGGTTTATTCACTAAAACATGGGTAACAGCACCAACAATTTTATTATCTTGTATTATAGGACTTCCGCTCATTCCTTGAATAATTCCACCTGTTTTTTCTAAGCATATAGGATCTGTAACACGAATTACCATACTCTTACTATCAGGCTCAGTTTGTTTTAAAAGTTTTTCGATTACTATGTCATATAGCTGAGGTTCTCCTCCATCAATAGTAGTCAAAATCTGAGCTTTACCAAGTTTTATGTCGTCTCTAAATCCAATTTTCATAGGTTTATTGAAATTTTTACTTATAAGATTATCATTTCCATCGCCAAATACTCCAGCAGGAGTGTTAAAATTAATTTTTCCTAATACATTATTATCATCTGTAAAAATCCCTCTTAATTCTCCAGGACTCCCTTTTGTTCCCTTTCTTACAGATACAATATTAGAAATAACTATTTCTCCTTTGCCAACAGACATGATAGTATTAGTATCTATATCTGTAATAGGATGTCCTAATGCTCCAAATTTTCCACTTTCCTTGTGATAAAATGTTAATGTTCCTACGCCAGCAACTGAATCCCTAACCCAAAGTCCTATTTTGTAATTTCCATCTTTTTTACTTACTTTTGGACTTACAATAAAGTTCATTTCACTGCCTTTTCTATCTAATGTTACTTTTACATTTTCCCCTTTGGACCTGTTTACTATTGTAGCTATATCTTCTGCAGACTCTACTAATTCTTCATTGATTTTTAATATACAGTCGCCAATAGCTATACCAGAAGCAGCAGCAGGACTTTGAACTTTGTTTTCTTCCACTTCAATATCTGATAGCGCGATGACAAGAGCACCCTTAGTATGAATTTTTATTCCTAGAGGTTTTCCTCCGGGATAAACCATAATATCGGAGGCTTTAGCATAATTAGACTTTTCTACATACTTAAGTTTTGAAAAATTAAATTTGTTGTCCACGGAAGTTGAATAATTGTTTATTGAAGGTACTGCTTCACCAAAATATTTATCTGCATTATTAGTGTTATTAATGTTATAATTTGCAGATATAAAAATGAATATTGTAGTAAATATCAAAAATATAATATTACTAAATTTTTTCATGATGCTTTACCTCCTATTAAAATTGTTTATCTTTAATTTTCCCCTTTAAAAATTTTTTATGTTAGAGTTCTTTTTCTTTATAACCCAAATAAATTAGTTACTTGAATATTTTAGAACGTTCAAAAAAATACTATAAAATAATTGCACTAAGTTTATAGTGTTTTGAACAAAAAAGAAAACAATATAAACTAAAGTATTCTTAGTTTATATTGTTGAACATTTTTTCACTATATATTCATAATTAATTTTTAACTTCTTAAATTTTTTTTAATACTGTGTGCTTTTGAAATCATCTCTCTAGCATTTTCAAGTGTTATAGAAGTAACTTCACTACCACCAATTATTCTTGCAACTTCTTGTTCTACATCACATGCTTTAAGTTTCTTTACTTCCGTGAAAGTAGTTGTTTCAGTGCTGCTTTTTTCTATTAAATAATTCGAATCTGCCAAAGCTGCTATTTGTGGCAAGTGTGTGACACAAAACACTTGATGATTATCAGATATGAGGACCATCTTTTCCCCTACTCTTTGAGCTATTCTTCCACTTATTCCAGTATCAATTTCATCAAATATAACTGAAGGAATGTGATCTTTGTCAACAAATACAGTTTTTAATGCAAGCATTATTCTTGAAAGTTCTCCTCCAGATACAACCTCCTCTAAAGGATGCAAAGGTTGCCCAGGATTAGTTGAAATATAAAACTGTATTTTATCTTTCCCTTTTGACGTTAAATTATCTATATATGATACTTCTATTTTAAAAGTACTTTTTTCAAGTCCTATATAATCTAATTCATTCTTAACATTTTTTTCTAAGGAATTACTTATTTCAATTCTTATATTATGGATATCCTGAGAAATTTTTATTAACTTATCATATAAAACACACTTTTTTTTCAAAAGTTCTTCAATTATCTCTCCGCTATTAATAAGTTCATAATATTGTTTTTCCATAGAATCTCTATAATTTATCACATCTTCTAAGGAAGGTCCATATTTTTTTTTGCAATTTGATAATTGATACATTCTAGAATTTATAAATTCTAATTCCCCCATATCATAATCTGTATTATCCTTTAAATCACTAATAGTTCTAGTATTATCTTCTAAGGAGTAATAACTTTCTTCTAATGAATTTACTACTGCCTTAACCTCTTCATGATGAGCTTCTATAGATTTAAGTTCTCTAATAGCATACATTAATGAATCTATGATTGATATTCTACTATCATCATTTTCTCTTAATAATACATAGCTTTTTTCTAATGCTCTTTTAATTTTTTCACCATTTGAAAGTAAGTTAAACTTTTTAGATAATTCTTCATCTTCACCAATTTTAGGTTTAACACTGTTAATTTCATCTATTTGAAACTTCAGAAAATCTATCTTTTTTTCTCTTTCTCCTTCATTTCCTTGCAAACTCCTTATCTTTCCATCTATTTCGCAATACTCTAAGTAGTACTTTTCATATTCTTTAAGCTTATCCACTAACTTGTCTTGTCCAAAGGAATCTACATAATTCATATGATTTGAACTATCTAACAAATTTTGATTTTCATGTTGACCATGAATATCAATTAAAGTCTCACTTATTTGTTTTACTTTGCTAAGAAGTAATGATTTATTATTTACTTTTGCGATTGTTTTACCTGAATTAAAGCTCTCTCTACTTATTATTACAATTCCTTCATCAATTATGTCAAGTTCTCTTATAATATCTTTAGTTTTGGGATTTTCAATAGAAAAAACTGCTTCCACAACAGTCTTATCCTCACCAACTCTTATTAAATTTTTATTAAATTTACCTCCAAGGACAAAGTTAATTGCATCAATTAAGATGGACTTACCTGCTCCTGTTTCTCCAGATAATACATTAAATCCTTCAGAAAAATCAATGGAGATTTTTTCTATAAGAGCAAAGTTCATGATATTTAGTTGTAAAAGCATTTCTATCATTCCTCATTTACTTATTAATTTTTCTATTTACTTTATTAATTTTTCTATTTCTCTTTTTAGCTCTTCAGCTCGTTCTTCAGTTCTCACTAATATAAATATAGTATTATCACCGGCAATAGATCCAACTATGCCATTTAACATAAATGAATCTATGGCTTCTGCAGCTACTGAAGCTGAAGCTGTAATTGTTTTTACTGCTAAAATTTTGTCTACTCTTTCTACAGATATAGCAGTATTGGAAAATATATATGCTAACGCATTAATACTCGAATCATTATTTGTAGATGTTTTGGAATATTTATACTTTCCTGAATGTGAAGGTATTTTTATTAAATTTAATTCCTTTATATCTCTAGATACAGTCGCTTGCGTTACATTAATATTTTGTGCTCTTAATCTATCGGCCAATTCATCCTGAGTTTCAATATCTTCATTTTTAATTATTTCTAATATTCTACTATGGCGATTATCTTTCATATATTATCTCCTCACAATCCATAGATCTTGAAATTATCTTTTTTCTCAACACTTTAAAATAGTCATAATCATTAAATTGAACAATCTTACACTTTTCTTCATTGGATTCAATTATCATCTCATTGTATTTATCTGACTTTAACTCAAGATGACCATCACAGGTTAAAAATACATTATCTTCATTGGTATTTAATTTTATTTTTATCTTACTACGAGGATCTAAAACAATGTTTTTTACTCCATTTGATATAGGACAAATAGGAATCAAACTTATTAAATTCATAGTAGGATATATTATAGGTCCACCAGCTGACAATGAATATGCTGTAGAACCTGTAGGTGTTGACACTATTAATCCATCAGCATTATAGCTACTATAAAAGCTATCATCTACATAGATATTATAGGTTAACATTCTACTTAAGGGTCCCTTAGTTATTACTACATCATTTATAGCCACATGAACATTGTTATCTTGCTTTTTAGGTATAGTTACTTTTATCATCATTCTATCAACAACATGATATTCATGATTTTTTAATTTCTTAATAGCCACTTCAAAATCAGATAACTCTACACTAGTCAAAAAACCCAAATGTCCAATATTTACTCCCAAAATCGGTATATTATATTTATATACCTTTCTCCCAGCTCTTAAAATAGTTCCATCTCCACCTAAGGTAATAAGTAAATCTAATTTTCTATTTTCTTCATTTTCTAAACCCTCAGAATCTCTAAATATGTATAACATGCTTTGAGGGAATTCACTCTCTACTAAATGCTGTACATAATTTAATATTGTATTTTCCTTATCTTTAGACGAGTTGATGTTAATCCCTATGTTTTTCATATATCCTCCAAATTAAGTTTCTTATGGGCATTCTTCACTATGTTTGCTATGCAATTGATATTAAAGTTGCTTAATCTAGTAAAACTTTTTGTAAAATAAATTAGATATTCTATATTTCCATTAGGTCCTTTAATTCCAGAATAGTTTAAGTTTAAAATATTAACCTTATTTTCTGTTAAGAAAGTTACAATATTAAAAATAACTTCCTCATGGATTTTATTGTTTTTAACTACGCCTTTTTTAGAAACCTTTCCCCTACCTGCTTCAAATTGAGGTTTAATAAGTGCTACCACTTCTCCATCTTCCTTAAGTAAAGGAATCACATGTGGTATTACTTTTTCTAGAGAAATGAATGATACATCAATAGATGCAAAGTCACACTGTTCTCCTATGTCATTTAAAGTAAGATTCCTTACATTTGTTTCCTCCATAGAAACAACTCTTTCATCCATTCTTAGTTTTTCAGCTAATTGATTTCTTCCCACATCTATTGCGTAGACTTTCTCAGCTCCATTTGTGAGCATACATTCTGTAAACCCACCAGTAGAGGCACCTATATCTAAGCATTTATACCCATCAAGATTTATATCAAAATCTCTTATAGCCTTTTCTAGTTTAAGCCCACCTCTGCTCACATAAGGAATTATTTCACCACGCATTTCTATAGTAACATCTTCCCTTACTTTTAAACCGCATTTTTTTTCTGCACTTCCATTTACGTATATCTTACCAGATAAAATATACTCTCTAGCTTTTTCACGTGAAGTTGCTAATTCTTTTTTAAATACTAATAAATCTAATCTAATTTTTTCTTCCGACATATTTACTCCTTAGCTATAACGTCAACTATGCTTCTGTATATACGTGCATGTTAATTTATCTCTTACAGTTTTAATTTTCTATAAAGTCAACTATGCTTCTGCATATACCCTCTGGGTCTAAATCATTCAATTTATATAATATATCAACATCTCCATGTTGTATAAACTTATCCTGTATTCCCAAAGTTAATATATTATTTTTAAGAAGACCCTCACCACTTAAATATTGTAGTACTTCACTTCCTAATCCTCCAAATAATACATTATTTAAGT